>NZ_JBWYIQ010000009.1:0-91298 GCF_056779795.1 Acinetobacter sp. ANC_7682
ACAGAATTAGGTCGCCCTCATACCCAAGTTGTCTCTTAAATTTGAGTAGCTTAAGGGAACTCAGCCTTTCAAACCTTTATGCAACAAAGCCACTTGAACGCTATAAAAGTCGCAGTTTTTCCTATCGAGGTTTTGATGCGAAGTATATCTACGATCAAGATACTTCAATGACGAGTATTTCCCTGCCTGATGCGAAGAAACCAAAATATGTGATTAGTATTGCCGATATCAGTGAAAAAACACCTAAAACCTTATTAAGTTCAGATCAGGGCTTGGGACGGGCATGGGGGATTCGAGCTGTACCAACGCAGACAGGCTATGATGCGTTTTTGGCGACGAGTCAGGGTATTCGTTGTAAAACAGAATATTTGGTGGAAAATGACTTAAAAGAAGTCAATGCATATACAGGATGTGGTGCAAATGCAAAACAATGGTAATTCAGGATTTACTTTAGTAGAGGTTATGATTGCAGTGGTCATCATTGGAATTTTAGCCATGATTGCCTATCCGTCCTACCAAGAATATGTTCGTAAAACTAAACGTGTCGAAGTAAAAACCACATTGGCAGATATTGCAGCTCGACTTCAGCACTATCAGGTTGCGAATTACAGTTATATTAAACCGGATGGCAAAGCAGTCACGTTGGCTGAATTGGGATTTCAGACCAATGCGCAAAATCGAGTTGAAGTTCCGCATTATGATCCTGTCTATACGGTTGGTATATCAGATGTAACCAACAACAGTTGGGTGTTGAGTGCAGTGCCTATGAGTGGAAAATTGATGCACACAGATGGTCACTTTGTCATAAATGAAGCCAATGAAAAATGTTGGGTGAAAGCAGCTTCTTGTACACCTTCTTCAAGTACAAACTGGGATGGAAAATAAATTTAAATTCAAAAATGTGGATAAATAATTTTTGAGCTTTCAATCGGATCAAAGTTCACGTAAAATACTGCCCTCTATGAAAGGGGTTTGAAATGTATCGATGGTCGGTGCAGGGATAATCCGTAAAAACTATAAGGTTCTATCATGGTTGTTATTCGTCTTGCACGCGGTGGTGCTAAAAAACGTCCGTTCTATCAAATCATCGTGACTGATAGCCGTAATGCACGTGACGGTCGTTTCATCGAACGTATCGGTTTCTTCAACCCTACAGCTCAAGGTAAAGCAGAAAAACTTCGTTTAGATGCTGATCGTTTCGCTCACTGGGTTGCTCAAGGTGCTCAACCTTCTGAACGTGTTGCTTCATTAGCTGCTCAAGCTAAAAAAGCTGCAGCTGCTGTTTAATACGGTAGAAGCTAGCCCATGACACCAACACAGAATGTTCCCGAAGATCGTATTCAGATTGGACAGCTACGTTCAGCTTATGGATTAAATGGGTGGCTCTGGGTCTATTCCAATACAGAACCTATGAGCAACATATTTGACTATCTGCCTTGGTACATCGAGACCAAAGCAGGTTGGCAAATTGTAGATGTGAAACGTTGGAAGCCACATGGTAAAGGCTTAGTTGTTTCGCTGAAAGGTGTGAGTGATCGTACTGCAGCAGACAATTTAGTTGGCGCAAATATCTGGATTTCTAAATCGCAACTGCCTCAACCAGGCGTGGACGAGTATTATTGGTCTGATCTAAAGGGTCTAACAGTGTTAGGTCTGGATGATGAAGAGCAAGAAGTCAATCTTGGTCAAATCCACGAATTGTTTGAAACAGGTGCTAACGATGTGATGGTAGTTCGCGCAACTGCTGACAGTGTCGATGGCGAAGAGCGAATGATTCCATGGCATAAAGATGTGGTGCAACGCGTTGATCTCGAAACTGGTCGTATCTATGTCAATTGGGGCGTAGATTACTAATATTTTCGGAAATACGGGAGTCTGCGATGTTTTTTGCAGTCATTACGCTTTTTCCTGAAATGTTTGAAGCGATTACAAGTTTTGGTATTAGCGGTCGCGCAGCGAAACGCGATTTAATGCAAATTCATTGTATTAATCCTCGTGATTTTGCAACAGGGAACTACAAACGAGTGGATGAGCGTCCATTTGGTGGTGGTCCTGGTATGGTGATGATGGCTGAGCCATTGGCAAAAGCAATTCATCGTGCCAAAGAGCTTGCAACGCGAGCAGGTGCTGTTCATGTACCTGTGGTGTATATGTCGCCACAAGGTAAAACCTTAAACGAACCTTCAGTACAAGATTTCGTGCAATATGACGGATTAATTGTATTGTGTGGTCGTTATGAAGGTGTTGATGAGCGTTTGATCCAAAAATATGTTGATCAGGAATGGTCCATAGGGGATTACGTTTTATCTGGGGGAGAACTGCCTGCGATGGTTTTATTGGACAGTATTATTCGGAGACTTCCGGGTGCAATGTCTGATGAACAATCACACGTTCAAGACTCATTTGTGGATGGTTTACTCGACTGTCCGCAATATACAAAGCCTGATCATTTTGAAGGTTTGGATGTGCCTGAGGTACTAAAATCAGGTCATCATGCAAATATTGAAAAATGGCGTTTTTTGCAGCGCTATCAACGAACGCTTGAACGTCGACCTGAATTGGTTGAAAAAGTTGAGTTGACTAAGCAGCAAAAGAAATGGCTCAAAGATTCGCAAAAATAAATCTTTTAGATTTATTTAAGCAAATATGACCTCAAGTATATTGCTTGAAGTATTAAATAGGCTCTTTATGCATTGAAGCGGTCAAGCATGAAGGGAAAGTCAATCGGGTCTATGCGCCTTAGCCTCTAGCCCCAGTGGATATCAGACCTCTTCTGACCCACACATATTGGAGATACCCCATGAGCGGTAAGCATCCTTTAGTACAAGCTGTAGAAAATGCTCAGCTTAAACAAGACATCCCAGCTTTTGCACCAGGTGACACAGTAGTTGTCCAAGTAAAAGTAAAAGAAGGCGACCGTGAACGTCTACAAGCGTTCGAAGGCGTTGTAATCGCTAAGAAAAACCGTGGTTTGAACTCTGCGTTCACAGTACGTAAAATTTCTAGCGGTGTTGGTGTTGAGCGTGTTTTCCAAACTCATTCACCAATCGTAGCTAAAATCGAAGTTAAACGTCGTGGTGACGTTCGTCGTGCTAAACTTTATTACCTACGTGAACTTTCTGGTAAAGCTGCACGTATTCGTGAAAAGTTACCAGCTCGTAAACAAGGTTAATTTTAGCCTTGCTTCGAAGCAAAAAAATGCGCCTTTTGGCGCATTTTTTTATGATCAAAACTTACAAACCTTGAATCTTCAAACGATTGGCATGTTGTCTAAAGATTGATACTGGATCAGGAGCAAAGAAGCCTTTAAGCCCAAGTATTTGATTGACTTCATCAAAATGATTTAAGTTGTAATTATCACGAATTACTTTGCCGTATTTAGCACTACAAATAGGCACGAGACCATCGTGATTGCGTTCATTAGGCATAATCGCTGTCCCTAAGACAACAATTGCGGTATCTAAAATATCGAGAACAATGGTCACCTTTGAAGAACCAATCCAAGAATAATGATATACGTCGTTAGCCGTTTGTGATGAACCGTTAGAATTACAGTCTTTTGGGATCGCAGCAGAAGGGAACTTTTGATTAAATTCTAAAGAACCTTTTACAGAAAGATCATACATGGATTGTTCGTAATTAACGCTAAGACTTGGATTACCTTCCATAATTGAAATTGCAGGTGCCAAAATATCACCAATAACTAATTTTGCTACACTATTAAGCACTTTACTATTTACGAAAGTATCTCCTAGGGGAGAGCCCTTAATACTGCCTGCAACAGCAGTTAGAGAAGCAACTTTCTTAGGAGCAATGGCTTCAACGTAACGTACAGTAGGTCCTCCATGACTATGGCCGATCAAATTGACCTTGTCTTTACCCGTAATAGCTAAAGCTGTTTCTACTTGTTGTAACAGCTGCTCACCACGAACCACAGTTGATTCGACAGGAGACATTTGAGCGACAAAAACACGTGCACCATTTCGTGCGAGGTCAGGGGTAATTTGATAGAACTGATCTAAACCGAAATGTTCTGTACCAATGCGGCTAAAACCTAATGCAAAGCCATGGGCCATAACAATAGGGTATTTAGTTTGCGCATAATTGGTATTTACGTATTTAGCTTCGACATCGATCAGGCCGGAAGTATATGTAAGTTGAGATAATCCTACCAGACTTAGCAGAAGTGCTGGGATCATTTTTTTTGTTTTCATTTTGTCTTCCTTAAAAAGACAATATTTATTGTCAAAAAATATTGTAAAGAAAAACTAAACAAAAATAAGATAAATCCGACTAAATGTTAATCATTATTAAACTGAAAGAAAGGGTGAAAAGCTCACCCTTTGTGTTTAGGTTTTATAGCCCTTGGAGTTTAAGTC
This sequence comes from Acinetobacter sp. ANC_7682, assembly GCF_056779795.1. Lineage (NCBI taxonomy): Bacteria > Pseudomonadati > Pseudomonadota > Gammaproteobacteria > Moraxellales > Moraxellaceae > Acinetobacter > Acinetobacter sp. ANC_7682. The sequence continues at coordinate 4,380 of NZ_JBWYIQ010000009.1, forward strand.
GATTTGCATGCTGACGATAAACATCTACAGCGCTTGGTGCAAAAATGCTTTTTAAACCGAGTAGATGGTTAATTTCATCTAAATGATTCCATTTATAATTATCACGAATGACCTTGCCAAATCGAGCGGAGCAACGCCCTACAATTCCATCTCCATCTTTTTCAGCCAAAAGAGAAGAAGCTAACATGCCATAATCAGATGGATCTAAAGCGGTATTAAATGGAGAGTTACCCATAAATGAATAATAATGAGTATTGTTGACACGATAAGCCCCTTCACCACATTGGGTTGTAGGTACACCATTTGGAAAATTCTGACTAAATTTGAGTGATTCTTTCGTTCCTAAACTTTGTAGGGCTGCTTTAGCATCATAAGGAAAGACTTTTGGATCAAGACCAGATGCGAATGTAATCACTGGCGATACCAGATTGTCAAAAATCGCGCGAGCAGGTGCTTCTAAAATATTACCTACCAGAACACCTTCTAGTATATCAGCCATTCTTGCTCCTTGATTTCCAGAAGCAATTGTCGTAACAGATGCGACATGATCAGGTATAACACCTGCAATATATCGAACAGTCTGACCACCATGACTATGTCCGATTAAATTCACTTTTTGCTTGCCGGTAATGGCAAGTATCTCTTCAACTTGACTCAGTGCTTGTTCGCCTCGCACTTCACTTGAGTTCATCGTTGAAACACGTGTTTGCCAGATGTTTGCACCATTTCGAGCAAGATCAGGAGTGATCTGATAAAAGTAGTCAACACCGACCATACTACCAAAGCCAAATAAGCCATGGGCAAGCACAATAGGGTATTGGGTTTGTGCATAATTTGATTTAGGTGTTTTGACGGTATGGTTAACGGCTAAATCTTTAATTTGCGTTGAGGCTTGTGCAACAGGAAGAAAACATGAACCTATGCATAGGCTCATGACTATTTTTTTTAGTTTCATTTTCGATAATCATTCAGTGATTCGTTTATTTTTATGATTCAGGCGATATCCATCGCCATAATTTAAGATACTAAAATTGTGACTTAAGTCTATAAAAAAGAGATAAAATGCAAATTTATTGATATAAATTGGATGGGTGACTCATTTATAGGATAGATATGTCATGCTAATGAGGGCTATTTAAACAGTCTGGACCCATCTAGAGATGAGTGCAGACAAAAAAATATATTAGAGACCTTGTTGTTTAAGGCGATTTGCATGTTGACGATACATCGAGACTGGATCTGGCGCAAAGACACTTTTTAAACCAAGCACTTGATTGACTTCATCTAGATGATTCCAATTGAGATCATCACGGATGGTTTTACCGAATTTCGCACTACAACGTGAAACTAGTCCATCATTCTCTTGACCACCATCAATTAATAGACTGGTAATTTTTAAAGCTGAGTCTAGATCAAGTGGGTTTGTGACCGTTCCGATACCCGCAAAGGAATAGTTATATATTCCTTGTTCACGATATAAACCTTCAGAGCATGAGTTTTGAGGAACGCCTATAGGATATTTTTGATTAAATATTGCTGATCCTGCTAAGCTCAAACTATTGGCTCCCGCAAGTGAGTCATGAGGGAAGGATGCTGGATCAAGTCCCTGTGCCCAAATAATAGCTTTAGACAGTAGATTGACTACAGCCACAATTGGTGTTTCAAGGATTGGTGCTGTATCACGAATTTTTAATATAAAATCAGACACTGGTGAGCCTTGATGTGGCGCCCCAATCGCTGTCATTGATGCGACTAATTCAGGTCTTACACCTGCGACATATCGAATTGTGGGCCCGCCGTGAGAGTGACCGATTAGATTAACCTTAGGCGATCCAGTGAGTGCAATGACTTCTTCAACTTGATGTAAAAGTTGCTCACCCCGAATTTCTGATGAGTTAAATGGCGATACACGGGAAGCCCATACATTTGCACCGTTACGGGCGAGATCAGGTAAAATTTGATACCAATAATCTACACCGAGTGGATCAGTGCCAATACGGATAAAACCAGACATTCCGTGACTAAATACGATTGGATACTGGGTTTTTGCATAGGCAGTTTGAAATTTTGAAGTCACTTGTTCAGGTGCTGTAGCAGCGTAACTCGTGCCAATTAAACAGGCGAAAGAGAGGCATGTCCCCAAAATAAATTTTCTCATCTCTATTCCTTAGATGGATTGAAATACTCGACAATTTCCGTTGTCACAATAAGAGTATAGCGAAGCAAATGGAAAGAAAAGTGGATTTAAATTTTAGGGAACGATTTTTAAGACAAGCCTCCATAATTTCGTGATGAGCGTATGGAGGCTTGAGAAGATTATAGTCCTTGAAGTTTCAAACGATTTGCGTGTTGTCGATAAACTGATACTGGATCTGCTGCAAAAATGCTAGTCATCTCCATCATTTGATTGACCTCATCTAAATGATTCCAACGGTAATCATCGCGAATCGTTTGTCCGAAGCGAGCACTGCAAACTGGGACTAAACCATCATTTGCACCATCCTTAGATACAATGAAAGATGCCGCTTGCATTGCATAATCCGATGGATCAAGGGCATTGGTAAACGGTGTATTACCAGTAAATGAATACATACGCATGCCATTGACTTGATATGCACCCTCACCACATTTTGTGGTTGGTACACCCGCAGGGAAACGTTCTGTAAAGGCTAATGAGCCTGATGTAGATAAACTTTTAGCCGAGGCAAGCGAATCATGTGGCAGGCTTTTCGCATTTAATCCTTGTGCCCAAACAATTGCTCCCGAGACAAAATTCATCGCTGTCGCAAGCACAGTATCAAGTCCTGTTCCTTCTGAACGCAAGATAAAGTCCGCCATAGGTGATCCTTTATTCACACCAGCGACAGTGGTCATGGATGCCACATGTTCAGGAATTGTTCCACCAATATAACGTATTGATGGTCCACCTTGACTATGCCCAATTAAGTTCACTTTTTGTGCACCAGTAATGGCTAAAATATCTTCAACTTGTTGAAGCAATTGCTCTCCACGAATTTCATTGGAGTTGAATGGAGATACTCGTGTAGGCCAGACATTGGCACCATTACGCGCTAGATCTGGCAAGATTTGGTGCCAATAATCTAAACCAAAGCTCTCTGTACCAAGACGGACAAATCCTGTTAGTCCGTGTGCAAATACGATTGGGTATTTAGTTTTTGCGTAGGTATTGTATTTGCCGAGTGTCGAGGTTACAGGTTTCACTTCTAATGCAGAAGCATTAGATAATTGAGTCGTTAAGCAAGCTGCAGACGTAAGTAGGCACGCCATAATTTTGTTGTATTTCATCATCATCCTCAACTTTTTATTATCAAACCCTAATCCTAGAGTTAAATTGATTATAGTGATGTAAATCACGTTTTAAATATCGAATAGATGAATGGTAAATTTTTAAGGTTAAAAAAGAGAGGTAAATTTGATCAATGAACTATTTTGATGATGATTTGAATCTGCTTTCAAATCCAGCCTAATGAATTTGAAAGCAATTACTCAATTAAAGAGCTAGAGATTTAAAGTCCTTGTAATTTAAGGCGGTTGGCGTGCTGTCTATAAACTGCAACTGGGTCAGGGGCAAAAAATCCTTTAATTCCGAACAGCAAGTTCACCTCATCTAAATGATTCCACGGAAAGTCATCACGAATAGTTTTACCAAAATGAGCACTACAAACAGGAACGATGCCATCATTTTTTCCTGCTTTATGAACCGACAAACGGTCAAATAGAACCATGACAGGGTCACCTAGATCCAAGGCATTCGTAAAAGGCTTGTTTCCTGTCATTGAATATAAATGAATTCCTTTTTCTTGATAAGCACCTTCGCCACAGTGGGTTAATGGTAAACCGAGAGGGAATTTTTGATTAAACAAGGCAGTTCCTTCAACAGATGTACTCACACCAGCGGCCATCGCATCATGTGGGAACGTATCAGCAGGAAGACCTTGCGCCCACATAATGACTTTACCAAAAGTGCTGATGAGAACATTCAGTAGCTCAGATGTTCCTGTTTTATCTGCGATTTTTAATACATCTGACGCGATGATTGTACCTTTGTTGGCACCGGCTACAGTCATCACCGATGCAACATGTTCAGGCATTACACCTGCGGCATAACGAACAGAGTTTGCACCATGACTATGACCAATCAGATTGAGTTTGTCAGCACCAGTAATCGCCATAACTTCTTCAAGTTGTTGAACATATTGTTCACCTCGGACTTCAGAAGAATTGAAAGGAGACATTCTAGCCGCCCATGTGTTTGCACCGTTTCTCGCTAGATCAGGTAAAATTTGATACCAGTAATCCATGCCTAGACTTTCAGTGCCCAAACGTATAAATCCAACCATTCCATGAGTGAATACAATAGGATATTTCGTTTTGGCATAGTCAGATTTGACACTTGAGACTTTGATGTGTTGAGCTTGAGTAGCATAAGTTGTCGTAGATGTTAGACATAGCGCTGTTACCAGCGAGCCTAGAATGTGTTTTATTTTCATTATTATTCCTAGTTTTTAGTGAGTCTATGATGTTCTTCCAGATGAACATACAGAAGACCTTAAAAGATGTTATTGAATGCAACAAGATACAAAAAATGCCAATTTAGCTTGCCGAATTAACATATAAAAAGCAAAAAAGAATCAAAAGTTGAAATAATTAAAGGATTTAATCATTAGCAAATGTGTTCAAAAAGCATTATTTAAATTTTGTCGAGAGTCGCTGATGGTCGGAAAAGCTATTCTGATGAATAGCTTTCCATTTAACTGCGCTATTTTGTGCGTCTAGAGTCCTGTCAGTTTCAAACGATTGGCATGCTGGCGATAAAGTGAAATAGGATCTGGGGCAAATAAACCTTTGAGACCGAACATCATATTAGCTAAATCGGTATGATTTAGTTTGTAATCATCACGAATCACACGTCCAATATGCGTGCTACAGCGCCCAACCATGCCATCATTATCTTTATTGCCATACGATAAAGGCCCGAGCTGCATTAAAATGGTATCGATATCTAAGAGGTTGGTGGTTTGTGCAACACCAGTCCAAGAATAATAAAAGATTCCGTTGTCTATTGGGCTGCCTAAACGAGTACAACTTGACGCGAGAGCTTTTGTTGGAAAACGTTCATTAAATGCAGCAGAGCCTGTTTCAGTTAATGATTTCATCGAAGCATCAAAGCTGATCGGCATATCAGGACGACCTTGTGCATAAGCAATTAATGGGGGAATGATGTAATCCCCTAAAATATTAAATATTGTTCGAGTTGCTTCATTATTTTGAATTTTATCTGCGACCATAGAACCTCTGAAAGTCCCTCCTACACCAGTAACAGAAGCAACATAGTCGGGTTTTACTGCTGCAACATAACGCACAGTCGGTCCGCCGTGCGAATGACCAATCAGATTGACCTTTTTCTGCCCAGTAATCGCAATTACTTCTTCAACCTGAGAAATTAATTGTTCTCCTCGAAATTCAGTCGTATGAGCAGGTGAGAGTTGTGCTGCAAAAACGCGTGCACCATGGCGCGATAGATCAGGTAAGATTTGATACCAATAGTCAATATTGAATGTTTCATTGCCTATGCGAGACCAGCCTAACCAACCGTGTGTCATCACAATAGGATATTTGGTTTTTGCATAACTACCGATCTTTGTCTCATTTACTTCGAGTAATCCCGGACCTGCGTGGGCAGTGAATGAGCTTGATAAGCATACCGTTGTGACGAATGCTAACGTCATAGGTATCAATTTAAGTTTTAAGTTTTTCATCGTTCTTCCCTGTGAATGAATGTGTTCCTTGAAAAGATTAATCGGCAAAAGGAAGTTGACCGCCTTGATCATGAACTTGCTCGAATGTTTCTACCCGAAGTTGCTCTTGTGAATTATTAAAATGTTGAGAACGGAGGCGTTGTACAGCTTCCTGCTTTGCACTAGGGCTCATATTACTTTTTACAATGCTGTCACGTTCAGATAAATATTGATTGACCTTGCTTTTCCAATTTGAGCGCTGTCCATCAAGATTTTCTAGACGTTGTGTTGCTTCAGGACCCACTAAGCTGAGACGCATTTGACGAATTTCTTCTGCGCTACCACCACGTGCTTTAATTTCTGCAGTTAATTGACGAAGATCTTCGAGTTGAGAAAGTTGTTTTAAATTTTCTTTCCAATCTTCAGGTAGATCATTGAACAGTTCTTTTAATTTATCGGCTTTTTGTTTTTCAGATAAATTTTTATCTTCCATGACACTCATGCGAGCCAAGGTATAATCATGATATTCATCTTCGATACCAAATAAACCTTCAATTTCATAGTCTGAAAAAAATTGTTTACGCAATGATTTCATCTGATTAAAAATAGCTTTGTAATACTGCGCACTTTCTTTGTCATGGTTTGGTGGTGTTAGGTCACCCATTTTTTCACGATATTGAACATAACGTGACCATAAATCTGTCAGTTGACCTAGTAATGGTTCTTGATAGGTGCTTTGAGCAAATTTAATAAAATCAGCCTTGATTTGCGGAATCTCTTTTTCGCCGTATTGGGTAATAAAAAACTCAAAACAGTTCTTAGTATTTTCATTCACAATCAAACGGTTGGCATTATCGGTTTGGATTTGACAATTGATTTGAATATCTTGCTGACTTTTACTTGCAAAGCTAGAACCATTCACGGTTGTACTTTGTTGTAGCGCCATATTTTCTGATTGAATTTCGGCATCTTGTGCTGCTCGTTGTGAGTTTTCAGCAGATTCAGCTGAGTCAGGTTTCAACCATTGAAAGAGAAGGAATAAAACGATCAGACACGCCACAATCAGCAGTGTAATTTTCAATTTAGCTTTTGAATTCATTTCACATCCTATGAAATCATTTAGTTATTATTAATGGTGTAGAATAATTTGCCACAAATGTCACATTTTATGCATAAAAATTTAATCAATATTCGATAAATGGATTTGATAAAATAGCAGTATTTTACTGATCTGAATATTATCTAATGTCTGCTAAATCTCCAAAAATCACTCGACGTCATATAAGTGGTGTATTTCTACTCAACAAACCTTTGGGGATTAGCTCAAATGCAGCATTACAAAAAGTGCGTTGGCTCTATCGTGCTGAAAAAGGTGGTCATACTGGCGCTTTAGATCCATTAGCATCAGGCTTACTCCCGATTTGCTTAGGTGAAGCGACCAAGTTTTCACACTTTTTACTGGAATCAACTAAACGTTATCAAACGACGATTCAATTGGGAAATAGTACAACTACAGGTGATGTCGAGGGTGAAGTTTTGCTCGAGGCACAACCGATTGAACTTAACGAAGATAAAATTCAAAGCGTGATTCAGCAATTCGTTGGAGACATTCAACAAGTTCCTCCAATGTATTCTGCTTTAAAGAAAGAAGGTCGTCCTTTGTACGAGCTGGCACGTAAAGGAATTGAAATCGAACGTGAGGCTCGTCCAATTCATATTTTTGCCATTGAACTGATGTCTTTCACTCAAGATTCAATTACTTTGGATGTGACATGCTCAAAAGGAACGTATATCCGAGTATTGGGTGAGGATATTGCTCAAGCTTTAGGAAGTTATGGGCACTTAACATATTTACATCGTATTCAAACTGGGCATTTTGGTATTGTGCCAGAGTACACTATTGAATATTTAGAAAGTCTAACTGAACAACAACGTGAAGCATTATTGTTGCCTGCTTATGCGCCTGTCGATCATTTTCCAAAGGTTCAAGTACCAGAAGGTCGTGCAGAATATTTCTGTCGTGGGATGGAAAGTAATATTGATCATCCTGCCGAATCTCAAGTCCTCGTATTTGATGAAAAAAAGTGTTTAGGTTTAGCTGAAATTACTGATAAAAAACGTCTAGTTCCTAAACGTGTATTAAATTTATAAGCGAACTCAATTATGGAATTAGACATCATCCTCAGCCTGATTTTTTTTGCATTTTGCGCAGGCGCGATTGATGCAGCAGTCGGTGGTGGTGGTCTCATTCAGATTCCAGCATTGATGAGTGCTTTTCCTCATATGGTGCCAGCAACATTATTTGGCACCAATAAGCTAGCTGCGGTTGTTGGAACAGCAACATCCGCGTGGACTTTCGCTAAAAAAGTTAAGTTTGAATGGAAGTTATTACTGGTGGTGGCGATATGTGCTGCCATCAGTTCTTTTGCGGGAGCTGCCAGTGTTTCCATGATTCCGAAATCAATCTTGCAGCCCTTTGTCTTGGTGATGCTGATTGTGATGGCAATTTACACATTGTCAAAGAAGGAGTTTGGACAGGTTCATATTGCACAAACGGTAAACACTAAGATTCTGATCTTGGCTGGAATAGGAAGTTTGGCGATTGGGTTTTATGACGGATTATTCGGTCCGGGAACGGGAAGTTTTTTTATTTTTTATTTTATTCGATATTTACAAGTCGATTTTTTGCATGCAGCAGCTTTGGCCAAGATTGGTAATGTGATGACCAATTTAGCCGCTCTTACATTCTTTATTCCTGCAGGCCACATTTTATTTGCAGTGGGTGCTATGATGGCTGTTGCTAATATGATTGGTTCGATTGTGGGGGTGAAATTGGCGCTTAAATACGGTAGCGGTTTTATTCGTATTCTGTTTTTAATTCTAGTATCTATTTTAATTGTTCGATTAAGTTATCAGATGTTCTTAATGTAAACCATTCTCAACATTAAACTTTTTTATACAAATCGCTTCTTAAACCTATCTCGAAGTTATCGCCTAAGCTCTTATAGTAAGTTGAGTGTTTTGAAGATCATTCAAGTTTTTCTTTTTTCAAATCATATTTATAAGACAGGATAACAAGATGAATATTTTTGAAGCTTTACGTGAAAGTCATGATGTTCAACGTGAACTTGCTGAGAAGCTGGTTCAAACTTCAGGGGATACGCCAGAACGCCGAACATTATTTGAGCAGCTGAAAAATGAATTGTTTGCTCATGCAGTGGCAGAAGACCGATACTTCTATATTCCACTGATGATGACCGATTCAGGTTTGAATATTACGCGTCATGCATTAGCTGAACATCATGAAATGGACGAATTACTTGAGCAACTCACCGAAACTGAATTCAGTAATCCAGGATGGTTAGCCATCGCGAAAAAATTGTCAGAAACCGTGCATCATCATCTTGAAGAAGAAGAGCATGGTTTTTTTCAGCAAGCAGGAAAAATTCTAGAGGATAAACAAAAAGAGAGTTTGGCTAAAAAATATCAAACTGAATATAAGAAATATAAGAAATTAGATAAAGACAGCTTGGTTTAATCCCATGATAAAAAAGATGGCATGTGCCATCTTTTTTTATGTTTCTATGCCATGTGATTTCATTCTAGCAGCGCGATAAGTAACACCAATTGATGCAATCATAATACAACCCAAAGCAACGGCTTGTAATAAGGTAATGTGTTCATTCAACAGTAACCAACCTGTCAATGCACCTAATGCTGGTGACAAACTTGATAGCGTTCCATAAGACATTTTACTTAAATTCTTTAATGCCAATAAATCCAATGCATAGGGAATGGCTGTAGCCAAAAGCGCAATGACGATGGCTTGTGGCCAATATTCAAATTGAACTAATGCGTATGGATTATGAACCATACTGATCGGTAATAATGTCAACGCTGAGAGGACGATTGCAATGCTGAGAGCATGCATGCCGATATTCTGCCGAACGACTTTCTGTCCAAAATAAATATAGAATGCCCAACAAACGCCCGCACCAATGGCCATAGCAGCCCCAAGATATGAAAAGTTAGTCGCATTGGCATCTTGCCAAGGCACCATCAGTGCTACACCGAAAATTGCCAGGATGACCCAAATGTAATCACTTCGATGTTGGATTGACAGTAAAGCCAACGTGAGTGGGCCTAAGAACTCAAGTCCTACTGCAATCCCTTGTGGTAGTTTTCCTAATGATGCATAAAACAAGACATTCATTAAAGCGACTGAACCACTATAAAAGAGAAGATTTTTCCATTTTAAGTAAGGAAGGCGACGAAGAATTTTCCATGAACGGAACATCAATACAACCATAATTGATGCAAAGCATAGACGTAAAGTGACCACAGTAAATGGATCTAAAACTTCAAAAAGCTGCTTTGCGAAGGATGCACTAATTTGATAGGCGATCATGGACAAGACCATGAACAGCACGGCAGTGAGTTGAGCATTTGGCATTGGGAAAACGAAGCCGAATTAAAAAGAGTGAGACTGCTCAAATTTTAACATTATTCTGATGACCACAGTGCTTCAATCCATCATTGAAAATGTAGTTTAAATTAAGTATGAGATCATTTTTGTTTGGCGTGTTGAGTGGTATAGGTGCAGCCAATTGAGGCACAAATGATGGTAAACAATGCTAGCCATTGATTCCATAACAATTGCTCACCCAAAAATACAAACCCAGATAATGCGGCAACAGCTGGTTCAATACTCATCAGGGTACCGAAACTTAATGCTGTTAGATTTCGTAGTGCAATCATTTCTAAAGTAAAGGGTAAAGCACTGGCGAGTAACGCTAAAGTGATGAATAACATTAGATGATTAATTTCAAATACGCTTGCTGGCAAGCCGATACCGAGGGCGATCGGCATGAGAATGATACTTCCAACAAACATGCCTAAACATACGGTGTGATTACCTGAAACTCCCGAAGGCCGCTGACCAGCAATAATATAAAGTGCCCAACATGCGCCTGCTGCCAACGCAAAAAATACACCAAGTAAATCCAAAGGTTGTTTGGCTTGGTCAAAGGGAAATAAAAGGATCAGTCCAATAATGGCCAAACTAACCCAAATAAAATCAAACTTTTGACGCGCATAATATAAGGCCACACTGAGTGGACCAATAAATTCAAATGAAACTGCTAAACCGAGTGGAAGACGATCAATGGCAAGATAGAACAACATATTCATACCAGCTAATGCGACACCATAACTGACAATGGCTTTCCATTTAATTTGTTTAAATTGAATTTTCCAAACTTGAAAAATAAGCGCCAAAATCACAGCACTAAATGTCAGACGTAGAGCTGACACAGTAATGATCGGGAATTGTTCAAACAAAACTTTTGCTAATGAACCACTACTTTGTAGACTGATCATGGCAATCAATAACAAACCGAGTGCTTGTAACTGCGGGTTTATTTTTAACAAAGACATGGTTTTAAATGTATGGTGGTTAGATTAGAAAGGGATATCTTTCATCTAAGTTGGCGGAGCTAACGTCAACTCAGATGAGACACCATAAAAAAACCACAGCTCGAAAAAGCTGTGGTTTTCCAAACGTATTAGAGATTAGAACAATACGCGAGCGCGGATTGTACCTTCTACGTTATGAAGTGTATCAAGTGCTTCAGCAGAAGCTGTAGCATCAACATCCATGACTAAATAACCCACATCACCTTTGGTCATAAGAGACTGACCAGAGATGTTAATGCCGTGTTCAGCAAACAGGTTGTTGATTTTAGACAACACGCCTGGAATATTTTTGTGAATGTGAAGTAAACGGTGTTTACCTTCAGTCAACGGAAGCGCAATTTCAGGGAAGTTAACTGCTGACAATGTCATACCTTTGTCAGAGTAAGCAACGAATTTCTCTGCAACTTCTAGACCGATGTTTGCTTGAGCTTCCATCGTAGAACCACCCACGTGCGGTGTTAAAATCACGTTCGGGATATTACGTAGTGGAGAAATAAACTCTTCACCATTCGCTTTAGGCTCTTTCGGGAATACGTCAACAGCAGCACCAGCCAAATGACCTGATTTCAGAGCATCAGCTAAATCTTCAATTACTACACATGTACCACGTGCAGCATTGATGAAGATTGAACCTTGTTTCATCTGAGCAAATTGCTCTTTGGTCATGAAATTACGTGTAGAAGGAACATCTGGCACGTGTAGTGATACAACATCAGCATTTGCAAGAAGTTCGCCCATTGAGCCAACTTGGCGAGCATTACCTAAAGGTAATTTTGTTACTGTATCAAAGTAAATCACTTTCATACCCATGCTTTCAGCAAGTACAGAAAGTTGTGAACCAATTGAACCGTAACCCACAATACCTAAAGTTTTACCGCGTGTTTCAAATGAACCTACTGCAGATTTGTTCCAACCACCTGCATGTGTATCTGTAGATTTTTCAGGTACACGACGAAGGAGAAGAATAGCTTCAGCTAATACAAGTTCAGCAACAGAACGAGTATTTGAGTATGGTGCGTTGAACACTGGAATACCACGGCTCATCGCAGCATTCAAGTTCACTTGGTTTGTACCAATACAGAAACAACCGACCGCGATCAATTTATTCGCAGCTTCAAAAACTTCTTCAGTTAATTGTGTGCGCGAACGAATACCGATGAAGTGAGCATCTTTAATCGCTTCTTTCAGCGCTTCACCTTCAAGCGCAGTTTTACGATAGTCAATGTTGGTGTATCCAGCAGCATTCAAAGTGTCGATTGCGTTTTGGTGAACGCCTTCTAACAATAGGAAACGAATTTTATCTTTAGGCAAAGAGAGATGTTGGCTCATTACGGCTCCGCTACAAAGGCCAAATTTAGTGGCAGTATGATAGCATACGTGAGCGTGCTATATACATTTCCTTTATGACTTGAGCTATGGATATTTTTGCAAGATATAGTCCTTATCAGACAAACTGCGGTTGAATTAACTGCATCATATCTAAGTAACATTCGCAAAATGTCTGATTTTATCGGGGTTTCATGGGAAAATGCTTTATAATGCACAATCGTGAAATTGACTCATCCAGTCGTGGTGATATTTTCTTCACATTCGCTTAACAAATACGCTTTTAAAATCTTAATTAAAGGTTTGTTTTTTAAGCAATCTACAACTTGTATCTTTCTTGCTAGGTCTGCAAACGATGAATGCTCCAGTTGCTTTAACCCCAGAGTTATTGACTCAATTAACGTCAATTGTTGGTGAAAACCGTATCAAAGCTGATGCGGACAGCCTACAAAATTGGGGACGCGATCACACTAAACATTTTGATCCAAACCCATCAGTCATCGTTTTTCCTTCGACGACTGAACAAGTTCAGGCAATTGTGAAACTAGCAAACCAATTTAATGTTGCTGTGACACCATCAGGTGGTCGTACTGGTCTTTCTGCAGGTGCTGTCGCTGCCAACGGTGAAATCGTGGTCAGCATGGATAAGATGAACCAAATTTTGGAATTCTTCCCAGCAGACCGTATGGTACGTGTACAAGCAGGTGTGGTCACTGAGCAACTTCAGAACTATGCTGAAGAACAAGGTATGTATTATCCAGTTGATTTCGCTTCAGCTGGTTCATCACAAATCGGCGGTAACATCGGTACTAATGCAGGCGGTATTAAAGTCATTAAATACGGTATGACACGTAACTGGGTACTCGGTCTTACTGTGGTCACTGGTAAAGGTGATGTGCTGCGTTTAAACAAAGGCATGATCAAGAATGCGACAGGTTATGCATTGCAACACTTATTTATTGGTGGTGAAGGTACGTTAGGCTTAGTGACCGAAGCGGAAATTAAACTTGAGCGTCAACCACAAGATTTGCAAGTGATGGTGCTTGGTGTACCTGACTTTGATGCCGTGATGCCAGTTCTTCACGCGTTCCAAGCGAAAATTGATTTAACTGCGTTCGAGTTCTTCGGTGAACTTGCGATGCAAAAAGTATTGGCAAATGGTCACGTGCAACGTCCATTTGAAACCGAATGCCCATTTTATGTATTGCTTGAGTTTGAAGCGCCATTTGAGCCAATTATGGACAAGGCAATGGAAATCTTTGAGCATTGTATGGAACAAGGTTGGGTACTTGATGGCGTGCTTAGTCAAAGCTTAGACCAAGTAGAAAGCTTATGGCGTCTGCGTGAAGATATTTCTGAGTCAATCGCACCATTTATCCCATACAAAAATGATATTTCAGTGCTCATCACACACGTACCTGCATTCATTAAAGAAATTGATGCAATTGTTGCTGACAATTATCCTGACTTTGAAATTTGCTGGTTTGGTCATATTGGCGATGGTAACTTGCACTTAAATATCTTAAAGCCTGAAAATTTAACCAAAGATGAATTCTTTGCTAAATGTCAGGTGGTGAACAAGTATGTATTTGATACTGTGAAAAAGTATGATGGTTCAATTTCTGCGGAACATGGTGTGGGTATGACGAAGAAGCCATATCTTGAGTACACACGTTCAGCTGAAGAAATTGAATATATGAAAGCACTCAAACAAGTATTTGATCCAAATGGGATTATGAATCCAGGGAAGTTGTTTGATTTGTGAAACAAAATCTATCTATAAATAAGTTCTAAAAAACAGCATGCTTGTCATGCTGTTTTTTATTTCACGAGAAATTTTAATGTTAAAAAGAATAATTTTTCTAAGTGCAATTGCACTTTCACTTAATGCATGTATAGGTCAAAAACAGTCGAATGAGATCAATACTAAAAATCATAATTCTGAAGCTGGTCAAGTAGAAACGTCGAAACAAAATGCCAATTCTGTTCAAAACTCTCCTTTAGATCAAGTGTATCGGAAAATTCAAAGCTTTGAAGATATGAGAACAGTAGATTTACAACAGGAATTCGATACACCTGAATCTGGAAAATCTCATGCAAAAGTAACTGTCACCTATGGTGGACTAGCGGATGACTCTGTTTCTGCACAACGTGAAACTTACCAATTTGAATACATTAATAGTGAGTGGAAAGAAATATCAAAAGATGAAACTTGGAAATGTGGTCGTGGACCAGATACTACAAACTTTCATAATAAATTATGCCCTTAAAAATTTACTTTCGAAATTTTCCATAAAATTGTTACGAGCGTCATTTGAACTGTTTAAATTCAAAAATGTAGCATCAATATGCTGCATTTTTTATTCGTATTTCTCGTTCTATTAATCATTTTTAATGAGCTTTAGAAAAAATAACATACATATCTGTTCTTTTTTGTCACAACAGTTCAGAACATCATATGTAAAAGATCAATGACGAACTGAGTAAAACAATGATGATGAAAATAATGACCACAGTTGGTCTAGTTAGTATGATGCTCACGGGGTGTGCTACTACGAAAAATGTTATTTCTAAAGTACATGGGAATGACACTCCTTTAGAGCAAGTCTTGAAGCTACATCCTGAATTACGCAATGAGCTTGCGACTGTTGAATTACGTCAGTATTTTAATCGTGCCGAAGCACCGACCGTAGCCGAAGTCAAAGTGACACAAACAGGCTTGATGGATGACTCAATTGCTGCCGAGCGCTTTATCTATAGTTTTAAATTGAACGATGGTAAATGGCAGCAAGTTAATAAGAAAACGGAATACAAATGTGTGCGAGGAAAAAATACAAAATCTTTCCAAACTGCGCTTTGTCCATGACATCAGACCAGAAATTCGGTTTAAAAAGGCATAGTGAGTTATGCCTTTTTTATTGCATGCATTATTGAGTCGAATAAGGATGAGTAGACGAGAAGCGCCACTCACGATAGCAAATATAGCCCATCGCTAAAATGGGAAAAATCATACATAAGAAGCCAAACAACATATAAGTAATCGCACCTAATATTGCACCTGAACTGAAGGATAAAATAGTCGGTAAGATTTTTAGAATATTTTGTTTGGCAACTTGTTTGCGTTCTTCTGATACATGAGGTGCCCCATAAGCAATAGTACAATCAATGGTGAGTTGAGCAAGATTGCCCGTCATTAAGGTTGAGGTAGCCATTGTAGATAGTAATGTTCGGATAATGGCATTTCGAATTCCCATTGCAGCAATGCCCAATGTTGCGGTAAGTATTGCGCTAAATTCAGCCAAAGTATAAAAGGGGCTGAAATTAAGTCCCGCCAGCAGAAGAGCGTTAACAGTATTGTCTCTGCAATAAAGAACCCCAGTAAGATGTTCGGATACTTGTCTTTCCAACGTTGTTCACACCACGCAGTAATACCAATCGTAACTACGAAAATGCCAATAAAAAGAGCCCACAGTCCTAATCCTCCCAAGATCGTTTCTTTGCCTGCAGTCACGATATAGCCAGTAACATGATTGGTATAAATGCCAAATAATGAAATAAATCCAACGGTATTTAGCCAACCACCGACGAGCGATAGAATCGAAGCTTCATGATGATGTCGCCAGCGATTTTTAATTGGTATGTAGCATTTTGACATAGTTCTAAAAGCTCAAGGTGTACTGAGAGATTACATCGACAAAACAAGTGTTTTATCGAGTCTGCAGATCCTTTGCTTTGTGGAATTAATCCATATGAACATTAAGTAATTAAAAGTTTCATATTGATCAGTGGTGAATGTTCAGATTAGATGATTTCTAACATTTTATATGTTTCAAATTGCATCAAATTTTGATGACAAAAATATTTCAATTGATAAAACACAACTGAAAGCATCATAAAATTAACGTAGAGGGAAATCTAAAACCGCATTAAACTAAAGTCATTCAATAAATAAGATTAAAAATGAAAACACTCGCTTTTATCCATCGTAACGACAGTCATTTTTCAGTTGGAGACTTTAATCCGGTTGTGTCTGTTTTTTCACACTATGAACTCGGAAATACAGTATCCCCATTTTTACTTCTCGATCATATTGGTCCCGGTATGTTGAAACCCTCTCAACTGCGTAAAGGTGTTGAAGAGCATCCGCACCGTGGTTTTGAGACAGTCACGTTCGTGTATGAAGGTGAGTTAGAGCATTGGGATTCGCAGGGTGGTGGAGGAGTTATTCAGAAAGGTGATGTACAGTGGATGACTGCTGCATCAGGCATTATTCATAAAGAAAAATTTAGTGAGACATTTTCACGAGAAGGTGGACGATTTGAAATGATTCAGCTGTGGGTGAATTTGCCAGCAACTGCAAAAAAATCGAATCCGCGTTATCAAAGCTTACTCAAATCTAATATCCCGGTTGTAGATTTAGCTCATAATGCGGGTACTGCGCGTGTCATTGCTGGAGCCTTTATGCAAGTGAAAGGACCAGCATTAGTCCATAGTCCTTTGCTGGTTTTGGATTTGGATTTAAAAGCAGGTCACACACTCACATTACCAGCAGGACATTTGGATACCACACTGATGTATATGCGCCGTGGTAAAGTTGAATTTGGCATAGATGATGAATTGCTGACTGATCAGGGAATGGCGGTGTTTTCAAGTCATGGTGAAAACGTTGAATTCACCACATTGTCTGATAGCAAAATTTTATATCTCATGGGGCAGCCGCTGAACGAACCTTTAGTCGGGCGTGGTTTTTATGTCATGAATACGCAAGATGAGATTGTTGAAGCGATTGAGGAAATGAAGCATGGTACTTTTTTGAAAAGTCATGCAATTGATGCCAAATGATGTCAATGTTTAGGTGAGAAATTGATTTGCGATAAAGATTAAATTTTCGTTTAATTTTCAGACTTTGTTTCGCAATTCAGGGTTACAAAAACGCAAAACTTTGTCATGGCATTGTGATGCATTTCACGTAAACTACGCTTCCCAAAAAATATTCAAACATGTGAAAAAAACATGCAAAAGGTGAGTAAAGCAACCTTAAGTCGGGCAACAATTATGTTCCCTTTGGCATTGGTGCTCTTCGAATTTTCAGTCTATATCTGTAATGATCTTGTACAACCTGCGATGCTTACGATTACACGTGAGTTTGGTGTAGGCAGTGAGTGGGCGCCATCATCCATGTCTTTCTTTTTATTGGGTGGAGCATGTTTGGCGTGGTTTTTAGGACCGTTATCAGATCGCTTAGGTCGTAAAAAAGTACTCCTTGGTGGTGTTTTCTTTTTTGTGGTCTGCTGTTTGCTCATTTTATTCACCCAGTCTATAGAGCAATTTCTTGCATTTCGTTTTTTACAAGGGATTGGGCTGACCATTATTTCAGCTGTGGGTTATGCTGCCATCCAAGAAATTTTTGAAGAAAGAGATGCGATTAAAGTCATGGCTTTAATGGCGAATATTTCATTGATCGCACCATTACTTGGTCCTGTGCTAGGCGCATTTATGATAGACCATGTGTCTTGGCATTGGGGTTTCATTGGGATTGCCTTTTTAGCAACCTTAAGTTGGTTTGGTCTTAAAGCAAAAATGCCTGAGCAGCATTTGAGTATTCCAAAGCAACCATTAAGCTATGTATGGGATGACTTCAAAGCCATTTTTAAAAATAAAAAATTCATGGGCTTGGCTTTATCTGTACCCATGGTCTCAATTCCACTGATTTTGTGGATCGCTATGTCACCTGTAATTTTGGTCGAACAGCTCGGTCTGACCAATATGCAATATGGCTATGCACAGGTGCCTGTATTGGGTGGTTTAATTATTGGAAATATTGTCCTGATTCGCGTCATTGATCGCTATGCGGTAGGAAAGACCGTGCTAGTTGCATTGCCGTTGATGTTGGTTGGAACGCTTATTGTTTTGGCAGGTGCGATTTGGCAGGATTATTTGTTATGGTGCTTAATTATCGGTATGACCTTAATCAGTTTTGGTGAGGGCTGCAGTTTTTCTGTGCTTTATCGTTTCAGTTTAGATGCATCTGAGGTATCTAAAGGAACTGTTGCTGCCGCAGTAGGAATGATTATGATGATTGCATTCTTTGTTGTGATCGAAATTGTACGCATTATGTATGAATCTTACGGCACGATGGCATATGCATTGGCTTGTTTTATCCTTATTGCACTGTGGTTTAGTGCTCCAAGAAAAATTGCTCATCAGATCATGCAAGAAAGAGCCACTTCAGCATAAAAAAATCCTCCTTGTGGAGGATTTTTTAATCATTGTATTTGTTCGAGATGTTTGAGTTTACGATCAAAAATAAAAGGGGCAAAGGGTAGAACGGAAGCTATCAGCCCAAGAATAAATACATTGATAGACCATTTTTGCTTCTCGCATACCACAAATAATACGACTAAAAACAACACAAATAGAACGCCATGTCCCATGCCAATATATTTCACATAAATAGGCTGATCTAACATATATTTCATTGGCATGGCAAAAAAAAGCAGTAGTAGGAATGAAATCCCTTCAAGTAAACCAATAATACGTAAGGACTTAATATTCATTCTCAAACCCCACAAAAGAAGACATCCTATTTTACCTAATCGTTGTTGTAGCAAAGTTAGAATCTATGTGGACTAGATCGCATTGTTTAAGGGAAATATAATTTATAATAATCGTTTTTTATGATAGTAGATTTAAAATAAGCTAATATGTCAATCATGTCTATAAAGATGAATATGAAGTGATACTCACAACATTTTATAGATCATCAGCGAAATAAAAAAAGGACTAAGCTAGAGCTTAATCCTTTGATGAGTCTTGGGTGTAGCTTAGCGTATAACACCACATGCTATACGATCACCCCCACCACCTAGTGGTTTAGGTTGGTCTGAATAATTGTCACCACCTGCATGTACCATGATGGATAGACCTTGAATGTCTGCAAGTGTAAGACGTGGTGCAATCACTTGTGTTTTTGCATTACCTGACGCGTCAACATTTAACACTGGTAAGTCACCTAGATGACCATCGTTTGGCGTACCATGCCCAGGCGCTTGATTTGGATTGTAATGTCCACCAGCGGCAAGCGCAGCACCCATTTTTCCATCTTTTTCAGCAGGTTCACATGAGCCTTTTTCATGGATATGGAACCCGTGATATCCAGGTGATAATTTAGTTAAGTCCGTTGTGATCACAAGACCTTTGTCACTATCTTGGAAGCTAATCGTTCCAATTTGATCATGAACTCCTTGAGCACTCACCGCATTTACAGGAATGGTTTGGATTTTAGTGTTGGATTCTTTGGATGCAGATGTATTTTGCGTTGCCGCACATCCTACAAAGCTTAAACTCAGCAATGCACTGAGCATAGAAATTTTGAACGCTGAAACTTTCGATTGCATTTGCATGCTGTTCTATCCTTGTTCCATGTAAGTGATAACGCATTGAAACAAATTTGGCATTTAGCAACAAGAACGATTTAAGTATTTGATTGTATAGATTTCTTATCAGTAAAAATAAAACACCACTTATGAGAGTGGTGTTTCATTGTCTTGATCGTAGGCCATCGTGGCTTTAGGCACGGGTTCTGGTTCCAGTGTTTCATGTAACCATTCACGCCAAATGGCTAAAAGAATGGCGAGAATTACAGGACCAATAAAGAGTCCAACTAACCCAAAGCTCGCTAACCCCCCCAGTACACCAAACATGATCAATAAGAACGGAATTTGAGTAGCACCTGAAATGACCAAAGGACGAATGACATTGTCGGCTGTACTCACCACACAAACGCCCCAAGCCATTACGCCAATCGCCTCAACGGTTTGACCTTGTGAAAATAACCACAGTGAAACAGCACCATATGCCACTGGAGGACCAAAAGGAATCAGCGCCATGATAAAGGTCATAATGGTTAAAAGCATTGGATTTGGAACACCAGCAACGTAATAGCTGATTCCTGCCAATATCGACTGTGCAACGGCAGTCAAACCAACACCATATACCACTGCACGCGTTGTTTCAGAGATCGTGTCGATATAATGTTGGATACGTGGACCAATGACTTTCTCCATCGCTTTACTGACCTGTTGAACAATCGTTTGTCCATCACGGTAAAAGAAAAATAGAGAGAGCATGGCGAAACCAAGTTTGACTAAATTTTTGGTAATTTCGCTAATCACGAATTTACCGTAATTTAAATGTCCTTGAATCCATACACTAATATTACTAAAAAGTGCATTTGGGTCGGCATTGATGTCACGTACAATTCGAGAAACTTCTTTACCTACAATGGGTAATTCACGTATCACATCAGGAACGGTGATATGACCAGAAGCCAGTTGGCGCTGTAAATCAAAGAATAAGTTTCGACCTTCATGTTGAAGTAAGAAGATAGCAAAAGTGAACGGTAAACCGACAACGAGTGCCAATAAGCATGTCATAACAGACGCACCCAATGTAGGTCGATTACCACACCAAGCGAGAATACGTTTGTATAAAGGCCAAGTCATATAGGCGATAATACAAGCCCATAACACAGGTACGATAAAGTATTTGACAATGTCATATCCCAAATAAAGCAGAATAAAAAACAAGCCAAATAAAAGTACACGCTGTAAAGTTGGATTAAAATCTTGCACTAAAGTCTCTGATCTATATTCTTGATTTTCAAACGTATCTGCCGCACATCTGATTCATTTCGAGTATGCATTTAACATCATATATGAAAATGAAAAAAAAGTGCGACGACAATCTGGATTCTTTATTTAGAACCAATCACTTGGATCATCAATTAAAACATCTAACAAGGGTTGCCATTGTTGTTGTATTGATAAATAAGTTTTTTGATTTTTATCAAAAATGTTGAGACCCTGCATCGCCAATTGACCATAAGCTGTTCGTTCAGAAATCCAAGCAACAGGTTGTTGATCAATCTTGGTAAAGAACTGTTGGATCTCTTGAGCACTCTGACTATTTGGTTTGACACGATTTGCCACCAAATGAACTTGAACTTTACCTTTCCGAATACGTTTAATGTCATGGATGTGTTTTAAGAAGCGACGCGTGCTGTCGATATCAAAAAAAGAAGGTTGCAGAGGTGTGACCACTGCATGACATTCTGCAATTAATTGTTCAGCGTGCTCACCTGTTAATGCGCCTGGAGCATCAATAATCAGATAATCAAGATTTTTCGGTGCATCACCAATCGATTTTTCATGGCGCCAGTCTAAACTTTGAATGTGTGTTGCTGATTCTGGGCGCTGCTTTAACCATTGCAATGCAGATTTTTGATTGTCCGCATCCGCCAATGCAACT
Organism: Acinetobacter sp. ANC_7682; assembly: GCF_056779795.1. Taxonomy (NCBI): domain Bacteria; kingdom Pseudomonadati; phylum Pseudomonadota; class Gammaproteobacteria; order Moraxellales; family Moraxellaceae; genus Acinetobacter; species Acinetobacter sp. ANC_7682. The sequence continues at coordinate 26,249 of NZ_JBWYIQ010000009.1, forward strand.
TTATAACCTTTCTGTGCGAGTGCTGTCGCAAGCGTAATCGCAGAAATTGTTTTTCCACAGCCACCTTTTTGGTTGGCAATCAGTATCGTTTTCATGAGTTTAAAATTATACATGCTTCAAATAAGGTCTAATCTTAGCTTAGCATTAAAATCAGCCAAAACGCGCATACATGACAAAAGTTTAGTTCTTGTTTAAATTGTCCGCATAACAAGTCATAGAGAACGTCAATGTCCATTTGGATGGCAATGTTAATAGGCGCCTGTATTGGCGTGGTAATCACCATAATGATGTTGAGCTCAACCCGCAATGGCCGTATCAAAGCAGAATATGAACAATATATTGCAGAGCTTGAACTTGAGCATCAACACGCATTAGCTGCTGCTCAAAAACGCAGTGTAAATACTAGTCGTGCGGTACTGAAAGGTAAAATGGCTGAACAGTTAGCACCGATTATGCCTGAATTTCAATATTTACCAAGTGATGCTAAATTCTTAGGTGATCCTGTCGACTATGTGGTATTTGATGGATATACAGATTTCCGTGATGGTGATGGCGCGGCAGAAGATATTGAAGTTGTATTGATTGATATTAAAAGTGGTGGAGCACGGCTCACCAAAGGTCAGACGGCAATTGCGAATGCAATTGCCGAAGGGCGTGTGCGTTTTGAGACGATCCGTATCGACTTTCAAGACTAGCTTGGATCAATAATCCACTACTTAGAAGTGATCAGTTGGTTTTAGTCGCGCGAGCAAGCATCATGCGACGACCTACTTTGGGCACTTCTTCTGCTTCGAAATAATCGAGTTCAGAAATCTCAAAGCCAGCATCAAGCAGTGCTTGCTCGATATTTCTGTTCAAATGACAACCATCAGCAATCACTTTCTGTACTGGCGTTAAAAGATCTTGAAGACGCTTTAAACTCTTTTGCTGTTGTGCATCGTAAGCGACATGTTCAACCAAATGCAAAGTGCCACCGATGCGTAATACACGTTTAATTTCATGTAGAACTTGTTGAACATGACTCACACTACATAATGTCCATGTGCTGACGACATGTTGAATAGATTGATCTTCAAATGGTAAATTTTCCGCTTTAGCATGAACATGTTCCACATGGAACGGTGCATCTTGAATACGTTGTTCAGCTAATTTGTATACATCTAGGCTCGGTTCAAGCCCATAGAGACTGTGCACAGCTTGATAAAATGGCAGGTTAATTCCTGTACCAAAACCGATTTCTAATACCTCACCTTGAATCGGAAGCAGAAGACGGCGTCTGCTATCCATCATACTTGGTAACTGCATGACTTGATTCAGAATATGAGGGAATACTCGTTGCTGATAAAATTTATAAATCATTTTTGTTCTTAACATCTTCCATTATTCGATTATTTTACACGTTCAATACACTTTTAACAGTAGACAAAATTGTGACTAAATCACGATAGATTGTTACTGTTCATCAATTTCCTTTTCAGAATGAAGTTCTAAGATAGATCATATAGATTTAGGTTAAATACAATTCAGTCGGATGTTTTCCATAGTAGATGTATGTGCTGCTGTTGAGTTGTTTTTGACACTTAGAAAGAAGGATGGATGTCTGTTGAAAAAGTTAGTTCTCGCATTATGTATCGCCCTTGGTGGTGTTTCGGCTTATAGCTCTGCCAGTGTGAAGTCGAGCGACTTTAATATTGCCAATGGTTTGCCGCCAGCTTCGTCAGATCAAAAAATTTCAGTATTGGAACCCTTTGAAGGGGAATTTCGTATTCTTGGTTCAAAAGAATATACCGATGATCCGCAAGCCCAATTTTCACCTATCGACTATGCAGTGACCCGCGGTATTTTCACAGAACCTGAAATTGCACGACAAATTTCGATTAATCAGTATGACCGCTATTTAAATTGGAAAATGGCAAAACCACCGATTCACCCACGCTTAGCAACACAGTTGGTGAGTAACATGCACATTATCCCGGCTAATCCAGAAATTGCGAAAGAGATTAAGAAAGTTCAACGTGGTGATCTGGTGCGCTTAGAAGGGGAATTGGTGCAAATCAATGCCAAAGATTTGGTGTGGAAGTCAGCTTTGGATTGGAATGGTATCGGTGATGGTGCATGCAAATTAATTCGCGTCGAATCAATTGAATGGTTAGAAAAGCGAAATATTTAAATATGATTTGAGATTGATGAGTTTGAAATGATTTTCAGCTCAAAGTTTTGATCATTAGATAAATGAGAGAGTGTGGATCATGAGCGTTGGCAAGACATCCTTATGGATAAGTTTATGTATTGGCGTACTCGGGAGTAGTCTTGCTGCATGTCAAAACTCAGTCTCTGAAGTGCAAGCGGAGTCCCATCACTATACTGATCAGCAAAATTGTCCTGCACTATTGGTGATGAAAGTGGGTGAAACCTTAGAATTTAATGCAGCAGAAAATCCAAGTGCGGGTTATCAATGGCAAATCATGCAACCGCTTCATCTCTTTAAAGTTGAAGAACAATATTTGGCCACTGAAAAATCAAAAGCGATGGTAGGCGTTGGAGGTGAAAAGACAGTGAAGCTGACTGCGCTAAAGCCTGGTCAGGAACTCATTGAATTGGCGTATGTGCGACCTTGGGAAGTTGCTCAAGACCGTACTCAAACAGATGTCCCAACATCGTGGCAATGTCGAGTACGTATTTCTTAAGCAGGCAGAAGACCGTTTCTAAAATTGTGCTGTACTTTTACTATGTACGCTATTGTTCTTTCGTGACACTAGTATTTTGACTCCAATGTTGGAGTTGGGCTTTCGCAGTATAATAATCACTCATATTTCGAATTGCATCTTTAGGATTTCGAAGCTCATCTTCGGGAGACTGTTCGAGCTCTTGATAGACCTCAATCTGATTTTCCCAGTATTGATAAAATAAGCCTTGAATATATCTACCTTGTTCCGTCTTAAGATCTAAGTCTTTCAACATATTGAGGGAGGACTGAATGAGATCTCGTTTACGCTGGAACTCCATATCCGCATTTAAATTGCCATCTGCTTTTAATTGCTGAAGTTCTTCATCTAGCTCATCGCTCAATTGCTCAAAACTTTGATCATATTGATTCAGCAAAGCAACGTCATGAGCGTCATTTGGAGTGGATTCAAACGATTTGATCGGCTGTGCTTCGATTTGTGTTTTCAATTCAACGGATGGATCAACGGATTCTTTTTGTTCGGTCTGAGGGTTTTGTTCTGTTTTTTGGCATCCAATGAGCATGAAAGGCATACTCAAGCAGAGTGCAAATATCGAAAGTCGAATAGGGTGAAGATTTGCCGTCATGAGAGTCAATCCTCTGTTGGTTTTTTTAATGAATGATCGAGATTAAGTTTAGTTTATCGCGCACGATAGTGATAGGCATAAGTGATATAAGGAAAGGAAACTTCGTCATGGGGCGTAAGTCCCTTATGTTTAAATATGATCGACTCAAATGCTGTTTTCATTTTTGCTTGGTCTGCCGCTGACATTGCCGCAATAAAACTGGTAGATAAGAGTCGTTTGCTGACGACCTGTTCAACACTGCCGACTTGATGCTGAGTGAAGGTGCTTAAACTTTGGAATTCAAATAATTCTTGCTGCTGAAATACATTTTGCCATTGGTCACTGTGAAAGCGTGGCGTATCGGACTCAAAAGGTGCGATGTAATCCGCCAATGCTTTGACCCAATCCACTGAGATATCTCGTTGGTTCCAGACTAAACCTAAATGCCCTTGGGGTTTAAGAAGGCGATGCATTTCTTGCAATGTTTGTCGTTCAGCAAACCAATGAAATGATTGTGCGCATAAAATAGCATCAACACTATGCGTTGATTGCGCAATTTGATGGCTTGATGCTTGTAGTGTCTTCACCTCAGGATGTACTATTTTCAATTGTTCGAGCATTGCTGGAATCGGCTCAACGGCGATTATGTTCGAGGTGACTTGTTTTAGATAGTGCAGGAATTTTCCTGTCCCTGAACCTAAGTCAATCGCAACTGCATCAGGATGAATATTCAACTCATCTTTCAACCACGTGACGATAGCCTGTGGATAATTTGGTCGGACTTGTTGATAAAGTTCAGCCGCAGAACTAAACCCATTTTCAGCAGCAGGATGAAGTGAATGTGTCATATTTTGCGCTTTTTAATCTGAACAGTATCTATAAAATATGACACCGACAATGTGATGTAAGCAAGTGAACGATTGATTCATTTTGCAAACCAGATGATGAGAACCCTTTTTTGGAATTGCAATGGATAAGCAAATAGTATTTGAAGACGAACACATCAGAGCAATTTATTTAAAAGGAACAACAGAAACATTGGTTCTCTCTTTTGGTGACTTGATCAGTCGTGCCAAAGGCAATGCCATTAATGCTGAAAAATCCTTAGCCAAATATGACTACAATGTCATAGGTATCATGCCAAAACAAAAGTCATGGTTCCCATCACAGAGCATGCAAGCTTTGATCGAGCAAATATCGCCTTTGTTGAATCAATTTCAGCGTGTCGTGGCTTATGGTGGTTCTATGGGTGGCTACGCAGCGATTAAGTACAGTAAGTTATTGGGCGCAGCACGTGTGGTCTCTATGGTGCCGCAATATTCAATTAATCCTGCTGAAATTGAAGACCGCCGTTATACTGATTTTTACGATCCTAAGGTCAATGCTGACATGCAAATTGCCGCTACAGATATTGCGTCCGATGCAGAATATATCGTGGTTTATGATCCCTACTTTGATCTGGATCGCGAGCACTATGAAAAAATCAAGCCGCTTATTCCTCAACTCAATACACTACATTTACCTTATACGGGTCATGATGCGGTTGCTGTATTAGCAAATTCTGCGTTATTGCATGATTTTATTGAACATGAATTTGATGCAACCTACTTTTATCGCCAGATTCGAGCAGTTAAAAAGAACAGTAAATTTTACTATCGAAGCGTGATCGCACATCTGCTTGGCACTCACAATGAAGCATTAGGTAATATTTTAAAAACCATCGATCTACAACTAGACAGTAGCTTTTTTGATGCCAGTCTTAAACAGACGATTACCCGTATCTTGCTGACCAACAAACGAGTAGATGAACAAGATCTACAAAAGCTTGGTATTTCGATTCATTTGCCGTTTGAAAATAAAACACAACTTCATGACAGCTTTGGCAAAGTGTTGGTCTTTAACGTGATCACCCAAAAATTAGAAAGCTATGAACAACATGTGATTGATATTAATGGTAAGTACATTATTCCATTACATGTGGAAAGTACTGGATTGGCCCAGATTGAAATTAAAAAACAGCACTATCTCATTTGTATGAATGATCGCCGTGTCACCAAATTGATCAAAATGGATGATGCGCTCAGTGCAGATATGAGCCCTTTGATTGTGAAAAAGGGCGAAGGTTTCTTTAGTATCAGTTATAAGCATCTTTATATGCACTGCGATGAGTTAGGAAACTGTATTTTTGAATCAGACATTGTTGGTGAGGCAGAAAAATTTTCAGTGGAGTAAGCCTGAATTTTTCATAGCAATTGATCAAAGCGCTTCGGCGCTTTTTTTATCTTTAAGTAAAAAATATAGAGTGTGTGATAGGTCTCAATCTGTCGTAAAAAGCGATATTGTTTAAAATTTACCCGTGTTTATTTTGTAACGAAAGCGATGGAATGACTCTGTTTCATTGCTAAGATCAGGCAATATATAACGAATTTGAATGATTCAAATGATGATGTATTTATGAATATCGGAATATTCATGCATCTTTGACGTGTCTACTTGAGCACAAAAAAACCCATATAAATGGAATTTAGGTGGGACAGATGAATAAAAAGAAAATTGTAAAAACTGAAACAGGAATGAATCCTCCAAAACAATCGCGTACACATCGCCGTGTTATGCAGGTGATTCAAACTGCAGAAAAACTTTTAGTTAAAATGGGCTTAGAGTCAATTTCAATTCCCGAAATTGCCAATGCTTCAAACATTCCAAGAGCCAGTATTTATCAGTTCTTTCCAACAAAATATGATCTGTTGCATCATATGGCACAGTTGTATTTGCAGAAACTAGTAAGCTTGCTTAAGGAAGCTGGTTTAAACGTCATACGAGAACATCCGCACGAAAGTATGACGGCTTATGGTCGAATGGTGGCTGCAGCTGTGATTGAGACCACTGCCAAGTTTTATAATGACTCTGCTGTGGCCCGATTATTAATATTGTCAGGTCCACTGAACCGACAAGTGTATTTACGTCATCAAATGGAACTCAAACAGTTCAGTCAAGATTTAAGAGATGCACTTAAAGCAATTCGGGTAGATGATTATTTACCGCAACAACCTGACAGTATGTTGATCATTATTGAAATGATCTTTACTTGTATGAAACATGGTTATTACACAGAAGATCGGATTTCTGAACGTATTTGTGAGGAGGCGTATCGTTTGGCAACGGCATATTTAAATGCGCTGAAAGAAGATCAATTTTCCCTAAAAGCACACCGTGCAGCAACGACGCAATCTGAGACAAAAAACCAGTCAAATCAGCTGTTATTGACCTACCATTAAGCTTACAATCAGTTGAATTATCATGAAAATCTTGCAGTCGAAATGCAGATCAATATTGCTGAGGTTCAACGTGAAAGCTGTTTTTTTGGATCAATTCTCTCTCGATCAGAATGATTTAGATTTTTCGGGGTGGTATCAAGTCTTTGATGAGGTAACATTCTTTGAGCGCACTGATCCAGATCAAGTGCTTGAACGCATTGCGAATGTAGATGTGGTGGTGACCAATAAAGTGGTGATTACGGCAGGCATGATGCAACAACGACCGCAGCTTAAATTAATTTTAATTTCAGCCACAGGCACCAATAATGTCGATTTAATCCAAGCAAAAGCTCAAAACATTGTGGTATGTAACTGTCAGGCATATGGTACTGCCGCTGTAGCTCAACATACCATGATGTTGATGCTCAACTTGGCAACGTCTTTTATTCAATATGATCGTGCAGTTCGTGCGGGTGAATGGAATAAAGCATCACAATTTTGTTTATTAGATTTCCCCATTGCTGAATTGAATGGTAAGACCTTAGGGATTTTGGGCTATGGTGAACTTGGTCAAGCCGTAGCGAAATTGGCTGAAGCCTTTGGTATGAAGGTGATTGTGGCTCATTTACCAGGACGACCTGCAGCCGCTGATCGTGTCAGTCTACAAAGCTTGCTGCGTCAATCAGACTTTATTAGCTTACATTGTCCATTAACTGAAACAACACGCGACTTAATTGATGCAGAAGCATTCAGTTTAATGAAAGAAAGTGCATATTTAATTAATTGTGCCCGTGGTGGTATTGTGAATGAACAAGCATTGGCGGAAGCACTAATAAATCGGAGAATCGCAGGGGCGGCGACGGATGTGTTGAGTATAGAACCGCCTCAGCAAGGCAATGTGTTATTGAATTCGGATATCCCTAATCTCATTATTACACCACACAGTGCATGGGGAAGCGTTGAAGCACGTCAACGCATTGTGCAACAAGTACAAGAAAACGCAGCTGCATTTAAAGCGGGTCAGACGATCCGTCAAGTCAACTGAAGTTAAGCAAGAAAAAAGGTGCTGTGAGAAGCACCTTTTTTCTTGAAGAGATATAAATAAACTCAACCTAATAAATAAACTTCACTTAGGTTTGAATAAAACGACATGGTTTAACGTGGGACACCTGCATCACTGTCATCTACAGCTGGACTAGAGGTGGTAGCTCCACTATTAGGTAAAGCAACACTTTGACGCTGAATGGTCGGTTCTGCTTCAGGTGCTTGATTTTGACTTGCTAGCGTGGTGTTGGCTGATTGCGCAGTTTCAAGGTTGACTGAATTTTCTTGAACGGGTAAAGCGACCGATGCAGTAGTTGGAGCAGGGGAGGCTGTGACAGCAGGTGCTGTCGTTGGGTTGGGTTGACTCAAACTGCCTCTTTCGATGGGAACACCACCTGCACCGACGAGGTTCTGTTTAGCATGCTGCACAGATTTAACAGTTGTATCCACGCCTTGACGAGCACCGTCACGTAATGCAATCGCTTTTTCATTGGTGAATTCTTTGGTGTTTTGCCAAGCTGAATCGACGGATGGTTTGATTTTAGCAATACCACGCTTGGTCGCATCATCAACGGTGTTGGCTGTATTTTGCAAAGTCTCTTGTGCTTTGACTGCAAGTACTTTGGCTAAATTTGGATTGTCACCGTAAGCAGGATTGTTGCCCGTTAAAGTAGAGTCTTGAGCAAATGTAGTTGCTGAGTATAGCGTAATACAACTTACCAGCATCGTTTTCATTATGTTCATGAAGGATCCTCTTCTCGGTTCTGTATGGGTGGCGCTGTGACTCAATCGCCTCATCTGTACAAAACTTTTGAATTTTTTATCAGTTTCCAAGCAAACTACATGAGCGATGGGGCTGTTTCAATGTTGAAATGTATCTGTAACGTTGTGCTTCGGCAGTTTTAATGACTAAAGCTACAATTTTTATTCATCTTGCATCGCTTAAAGGCTTTTAGGATACAACACTACATTGTGTGCATTGGATCGTGGACAATAAAATTAAAAGTAAAGTTTATCATCCGATTCTAAGACAGGTGTTGATCAAACCAATATATTCAACATAAAAAAAGTCTGAGCATTGATTCATGCTCAGACGCTGTTTATAAGAAATCTAAAAATTAATGCTTCAGATATTGAGTCGGGACTTTTGGTAAAACCACGCTTGATGGGTATTGTGAATTCGAATAGATCGAAATCGATCCCAAAAGCGATGAAGTTAAACTTGATAATGGGGCAACGCCTTTCCATACATCACTGGAAACCACCGAAATTTGAATACGATGTCCTTTCGGAATAAGCGCAGCAGTTGCTGGAATCTCAATATTGACCAAGACTGGCTTGTTTTTGTCTAAAGGCTGAATATCCGATGCTTTAAATGTATGCCAAGGTTGAATCATTTGTCCTTTGATATAACGAGAACGTGATTCGTCAACTTTACGCATGGACGCTGTGATAATACCCGTGCTTAATGTTTTAGCATTGCCCGTTCTTGGGTCCACATCGGATACACGTACGACTAAACCACTGTCTTTAGAGCTGGATGAAATCCACAAGTCAGCTTGTATCGGTCCATTTAAATAATAGTCTTCAGTTAAAGGTACTGAGTTAAAGACCGACGCAGGAATATTTGCCAAGTTGCTATTTTCCAGACATGGGAACGGTAGGATAGACGTTGCACCAATGAGAACTTGTTCAACAGTACTTGAGCATAAACCGAAAGTTGGCGCTTGTAATAAGTAATTTTCACCAGAGCTTGACGTTGGTCGATCTTTTGCAAGATTTCCACGTGTATTTAAGAATAAACGATCAGGTTCTAATGCTACATGCGGCCAATCCGTACTGACGACATAATCGTCATAACCGTGCACCCATTGTGTGACATTAGGTAGAGTTTCAGCGCCAGTGTTGATGCCTTTTAAATATTGATCAAACCATTGAAGTTGCATTTTGTCTAAACGCGGTACATTACCTTTAGGCAAACTTGGGAAAAGTTGTGCGGCTTGAATGTGTGCCCAAGGTCCAATAAAGGTTTTTACTGTGGTATGACCTTTTAATGCTTCATGCCAAAGCGGTTCACTGCGTTGGAACAAATCACGTGTTCCCCCGACAATAAAAGTCGGAACTTTAATATTATTGGCTTGTTCTAACAGCGATCTTTCTTGCCAAAAGTCATTATCAAAAGCATCAGCTTTGCCTTTTAGAGCATTGGCAAAAAGCGGTATTTGGAATTCTGTACTGTTAATAATTTTATCGAGTGCGGTCAGTTTTCCAGTAATCGGGTCTTGCACCAAGGTATCAATCGGTAAAGTACCCAACAGTGTAATTAAACTCATCCAAAGTGGAATGAAGTTAGTGTTTAGCTGCCCGCCATTGAAAAGAATATCGCGGTACGCATCACCCATAGGTACGATTGGGAGCGCTGCCTTGATTGCTGGATGTTGTGTCGCTGCACCCAGCATCGCCGTGATTCCTAAATAAGAAACGCCATATAAGCCGACATTTCCATCAGAGAAGCTTTGTTTACTTGACCAGTCAATAATTTCATAAGCATCTTGTTGTTCGACTTTACCAAAAGCTTCCCACTTACCTGTAGAGTTGCCTGTTCCACGAACATCTGCAACGACTGTTGCGTAGCCACGTTTCACCATTTCCGGGTCTGCACCACCTGCTATTGCTGAAACCTTACCTGCAACCCCTGCGCTATAGGCCGTTTGAATAACAATCACAGGGAATTTTGCATTGATAGGACGACCTGACTCATCCGCAGGGAGCGTGACATAAGTGGCGATTCGCGTTCCATCACGCATGGTAATCCACTGTGCTGGCAAGGTCACCGACTTGGGATATTCAGCAGGTCGATCATACAATTGCCATTGAGCATTGGCATTGGAAAGTAATGGGACTTGAGGTTGACTCGGAGATTGTCTAGTTCCGAGTCGGGTGTTTTTTAATGCAACGGGAGTACCTGGGAGCGTGACATCTGGGGAGGTCACTGGGTCGGGTTGAGGACTTAAATAGCTTAAGTCTGGTGTCACATTTGGTGTTGGATTAATTGTTTTATTTGCTATGCCAATGGTAGTCGCAAGTATCGTGACACCGATGCCAACAGCAGCATAGAAAGAATTTAGCAATTTCATTACATAATTCCTTTTTGTTTTTCATTTTTGTAGTCGTGCTTGAGTGAAGAATGAAATATGCATAAAGCCAAATCGTTCCATTCATTTTATTTTTATGTCTCCTAATCTGATCAAAAAAGATAATTCAGATCAGGCTTCAATGTTGTATCACTGTTTAGTTTAACTAACAAGTTTGGGGCTTGCTGTTTGTCGGATTGGCAATGATGTTTTGATTAAGTATTTTATTTTTAATATAAAAAAATGTTTATTAGGTCAGTTTAAAAAATACAACTGTATATAAATTAATCATAATTTAGAAGATATTTCTTCTATCTGATTTCTATAGAAAATTATTGAATGTGAGCACTTATGCCAATCGGGAACTGTGATTAAGAAATCATGAAGTAGCTTCATTCCAATTAAAAAAGCACAGTTGGTTTTAGCCAATTGTGCTTTTGTAGTTTACGAATGATCAGATGAATGGTTTTTAGCGTCTTAAAAATGTTCACACTGTTGAAGATTTTGCGCTTTAAAGTGGTTTTTTAGCGCGTTGAAATTGGCTTTTTTAGTTGAATCTTGAATATCAAATACGGTCTGTTTGTTTTCGACATCTGCATCTAAATTTGAATGTGCTGAAATCAATTGCTCCCCTTGGAAAAACCAGTATTCAGTGGCTTTGCCTGTTGCAAAGTTGCCTGTAAATTCGATGAGGCAGTTGTCTTTTTGTTTAATGAGGCGAGCAATATTGTGTTGAGTTTCAGGTTCAACAGCAATGTTTTTGTGTTGTTCTAATACGATAGGAGCATTGGGGTTGGTTGGAGAAGTTGAACAGGCTGTTAGGGTTAAACAAGTTAAAGTTGAAATAACTAAAGTTTGGATTTTCATTCTAAGTCTTAAATTTCGATCTATATATTTAAGTATATGAATTTGATATAAGAATGCCCATAGCGAGATGGTTGAGTTTTCGTGAATCAAAAAAAATTAAGTTAATAATTATTTTGATATTTTTTAAGGTTAATTGGTATTTCAATAAATAGAAATTGATTATAATGAATGAGATATGACTATATCTAATATATGATACTTAGCTACAATTTAAAAATAGTAGTAAAAATATACGCTTATAAATCAGGTTGGATATGCCTTCTTTAATTCTTTTAAATTCATTTTTTAAGTCAAGACTTTACAAAATTATTATTACTCTGATTGTGGCTATAAATGGTTATTTAATTTTTGCTATTTCTAATGATGATCAGAAATTAGTCCTTAAGACAAATCTTGGTAAAGTTGGAATATGGATTGTAGATTGCAGCGGTTATATAGTTTTCATATCTTTATTGGCTGGAGGATTAATAAGTATTTTCTTAGGGTGGTTACAAGAAAAAGTTGATGAAAAGAATGTATTAGATAGATTTGCAGTTGTTTTACTCGAAACTATAGAAAGCGTAGTTGAAGAGAAAAGGAAAAGGTTTGCGGATGCAGTAGTTTTGTTACTACAAAGCAATGCTAATCCCCCAACAATTAATACGGTTTTTAAAACTATTACACAGCCTGATATTCAAATTAAAAATATAATTAAAGCATTAGAACTTTGTTATAAAACGCTATATCCAAAAATTTATTTTAAAATAGCTCTTATGGATGTAGAAGGGGGAGAATTAAAAGACTGGGTCTATTTTTTACCTTATAAAGCTCGACCAGAAACACCAATAGATGTATTGAAATCTGATGATAGTGCCATATCACAATCTTTAAAAAACAAAGAAATAGTGATAGTTGAGGACGTACAGAAAGAGTTAAAAAAGAATGAAAACAAAAAATACATAAAAGGGAGTACAAAATTGAATGAAAATTGGTCACAACTTTGTTATCCTATTAAAAGCATCACTTCTAACGAAGTGATTTTTATCATTTGTATTGCTGCGAAGGAAGCTAACTTCTTTTCTGATAAAGAAGAGCATCTTACATCATACAAATGGCTCTTGGATTTTTTCAGCTCAAGATTGGCTCTAGAACACTCCTTAGCTGAATTAAAGGAAAAAGCGCGCTAATGACTAATATCGTTGAAATCAAAAAAATAAATAGCAATATTGAAAACTCAAGTATCTATCAATCTGATGAAGATGCAAAACAGATTGATTTAAATAATCGTTTAGTTAATTTAAGTGAACGTGTTCGTGTCGCTACACGATCAATTAGACATTTAGAAAAAGAACGAATGAGTTTTAGATTTAAATTTCGTTAAAAAAACCCGCTCTAAAGCGGGTTTTTTAATGCTAGATACTTAGTGCTGTAACACCGAAATATCAGCCACTTTCGTAAACAAATCACGAAGCTGTGCAAGCATACGTAAACGGTTCGCTTTTAATTCAGCATCATCAGCCATGACCATTACACCGTCAAAGAACGCATCCACTGGCGCACGAAGTGCAGCAAGTGCAGACAACGCAGCAGTGTAGTCTTTGGCAGCAAATAACGGCTCAACCTCAGGTGTAATTTTCGCAAGTTCAGCGAACAATGCTTTTTCAGCATCTTCAACCAAGTTCCCTTCAATCACTTGACCTTCAGGTGCAGCTTCTTTTGCAAGAATGTTTGCAACACGCTTGTTTGCAGCAGCAAGCGCAGCCGCTTCAGGCAATGCACGGAAGTGATTTACCGCATTTACACGCTTATCAAAATCAAGTGGTGATTTTGGTGATAACGCTTGAACCGCTTGAATTACATCAACAGCAACACCTTGGTCTTCGTATTTCGCACGGTAACGGCCTTCAAGGAATGCAACAGCATCATTTAAAGTCTTGTCATGATCTTTCAATACATCGCCATAAGCAGCAAGTGCAAGTTTGATCAAGTCTTCAATTGACACATCAAGCTCGTTTTCAGTCACTAAACGTAAAATACCAATTGCAGAACGACGAAGCGCAAACGGGTCTTTAGAGCCTGTCGGCGCTTGACCAATACCAAAAATACCTGTGAGCGTATCTAAACGGTCAGCAAGGGCAATCGTTGTACCTGTTTTGGTTTTTGGTAAAACGTCACCTGCAAATTTAGGTAAATACTGCTCACCTAAAGACTCAGCCACTTCATCATTTTCGCCTTCAAGACGTGCGTAGTAAGTACCCGCAATCCCTTGAAGTTCAGGGAATTCACCCACGAGTTCAGATGTTAAGTCACATTTTGCAAGAAGCGCAGCTTTTTCAGCGTCTTGAGGGTTTGCACCTGTAATTGGCGCTAAAGCAACAGCGAGTTTTGCAATACGTGTCGATTTGTCCCAAAGCGTACCCAATTCTGCTTGGAAGACCATGTTCGCAAGTTTTTCTTTACGAGACGCAAGTGGTTGTTTTTGGTCTTGTAAGAAGAAGAATTCAGCATCAGACAAACGTGGACGAACCACTTTCTCGTTACCTTCAATAATTTGTGTCGGGTCTTTAGACTCAATATTTGACACAGTAATGAAGTACGGTTGAAGTTTATTGTCGCTATTTACTAAGCAGAAGTACTTTTGGTTGTCCTGCATTGTTGTGATGAGTGCTTCTTGAGGAACAGCAAGGAAGCGTTCTTCGAAGCTTGCACGAAGCGCAACAGGCCATTCAACCAGTGCAGTCACTTCGTCACGTAAGTCGCTAGGTACAATCGCAATCGCATTTACTTCATCAGCTAAAGCTTTGACTTGACCGTCAATGATTGCTTGACGCTCTTCAAAGTTTGCCACAACGTAAGCCGCTTTTAACTTCGCTAAGTATTCATCAGCATGCGTTAAAGTAATTGCTTCAGGTGCATGGAAACGATGACCGAAAGTTACGTTACCTGCTTTGTGATCTTGAATTGTTGCATCAACAACGTCGTTGTCTTTAAGCAATACCACCCATTTTACTGGACGTACAAATTCGGTACGGCTTGCCGCTGAACGCATACGTTTCGCAATTGGAAGATTGTCCAATGCATTTTGTAAAATTTGTGGAAGTAAAGCATCAAGGCTTTGACCTTTGACATCTTTTAAGTAGCAAACTTTTTCGACTTTACCCGCTTGAAAAGTGGAGATTTGATCAACCGTGATGCCTTGACCACGCATAAAGCCTTCAAGCGCTTTAGTTGGGTTACCTTCAGCATCAAACGCTGCTTGTTTCGCAGGGCCATCAAAACGTTTTTGCGTATCTGCTTGCGCGCCATCTACATTTACGATTTTAAGGGCAAGACGACGTGGTGCAGCATAAGCTTCGATAGAATCAAACGCTAAGCCTGCCTCTTTTAAGCCTTTAACGGTTTCTGCTTGTAGTGCATCACGTAATTTTTTAAGGCTTTTTGGTGGAAGTTCTTCACAACCTAATTCGAACAAAACGGTATGTTTAGACATTATTTGCTCTCCTCAGATTTTGCTTCTGCTTCAACTTGTGCCTTTAACTGTGCCAATACTTCATCACGTAGAGCTGGTTCTGCCATTGGGAAACCAAGTTCCGCACGTGCAGCCACATAAGCATTTGCAATTGAACGCGCCAATGTACGTACACGTAAAATATAACGCTGACGTTCAGTCACAGAAATCGCGCCACGTGCATCAAGTAAGTTAAAGCTATGCGACGCTTTAACCACTTGCTCATACGCAGGAAGTGGAAGTTTTGCTTCGATTAAACGTGTTGCTTCAGTTTCATAGAAGTCGAAGAGTTCAAACAGTTTATCAACAGGTGCGTATTCAAAGTTATAAGTCGACTGTTCAACTTCATTTTGATGGAATACATCACCATAAGTCACTGTACCAAACTGACCTTTAGTCCAAACCAAATCGTAAACTGAGTCTACACCTTGCAAGTACATTGCAAGACGCTCTAAACCGTAAGTGATTTCTCCAGTAACAGGGTAGCACTCAACACCACCGACTTGTTGGAAGTAAGTGAACTGCGTCACTTCCATACCGTTTAACCATACTTCCCAACCTAAGCCCCACGCGCCAAGCGTTGGAGATTCCCAATTGTCTTCTACGAAACGAATGTCGTGTACCAACGGATCAATACCAATCGCTTTAAGTGAGTCAAGATACAACTGTTGGATGTTGTCTGGGTTTGGCTTAAGTACCACTTGGAATTGGTAGTAATGTTGCAAACGGTTTGGGTTTTCACCATAACGACCATCTTTCGGACGACGTGAAGGTTGAACGTATGCAGCGTTCCAAGTTTCAGGCCCTAATGCGCGTAGGAAAGTTGCAGTGTGGAATGTACCTGCACCCATTTCCATGTCGTAAGGCTGTAACACGACGCAGCCTTGCTCCGCCCAGTAGTTTTGTAAGGCAAGAATTAAGCCTTGGAAGGTATCAATATGCGATATGGCGCGACTCATGGTCATCCACTTAAAATTAGAGAAAAATTGTGCTTGATTATAAGGATTTTACAGGGGAGTGGCAAAGGGTTAATACGCTGAAAATATTTTGGAAAAAATTAAAATGGTCTTGATTCATGCCAGATTTTGCGCGGCTTTGCTGCAATTTTATGCTAGATCAGCAATGGGGTGAGATCTAAAAATCAGGAATAAATCAGATGTATAGCATCCTGTTCACTGAAGCGCGATAAAGTTAAACTGATCTCATACGATTGCGGTCTTAGAATTAGTTCAATCTTCACACAATATAATAATGCCTAATAATAAGGAACTTCATGACCACTTACCAAATTCAGTGTCATTTGAAATACAAGATTGTGCAACCTACCGAATTTATTTTTATGGTTCAGGTCGCCCATCATCCCGATCAGAATATTCTCGAAGAACAGCTCACCATGAATATGCCGGTCAAATGGCATGAATTTCGGGATGCTCAGCATCAAAACCGTCATATCCGGTTGCAACTCGAGCCTTGTGAGGCATTTGAACTGAATTATAGCGCGACAGTTACCCGTCAGCCGTGCATTCCTGTTGATCTGAGACAAAACCTGAATGAAGTCAAAATTCCAGACCTGCCGGATGAAGTACTACCTTATTTGCTGGCCAGCCGCTATTGCAATTCAGATTTATTACTAGAAATGGCGAAACGCTCATTTGGCTGGATGACACCCGGCTATACGCGTGTAAAAGCCATCGAACAGTGGATTTATAACAATATTTTTTATGTCTCTGGCTGCTCTGACCAGTTTACGACTGCGACGGATGTACTGATCCACCGGGCGGGGGTATGCCGTGACTTTGCCCATTTAGGCATTGCGCTGTGCCGTGCTTTAGGAATTCCGGCACGCATGGTAGTCGGTTATGTGGAAATTAAAAAGTTTTTACCTGACTTTCATGCCATTTTTGAAGCCTATCTGGAAGGAGGATGGGTGCAGTTTGATCCGACCCGTTTAGCTCCAGTCGACGAGCTGATTCGCATTGGCACCGGGGTAGATGCCGGAGATGTGGCATTCTCAACCTATTATGGTCAGGTCGAGCTGCTTAAAATCGAGCCTCTGATTAAACCTGAATGCGATAGCGGCGCTGAGGCTAAAATTACCTGACATGAATGATCTTATTGAAAATCCTATGAGGAGTTGAACCGTAAAAGAGAACTAGATGGATGACTGTTGCCTGGAGAGAGACTTGGCTTTTTAAACAGCATCCATTTAAGTGTAATTAAAAGATATAAAATGAATACATCTTTAAAGCGACTAGTTTTATAATGCGCAAAATCTGTAAACATTAAAATCAGGCGCGCCGTGTTCCATTCCAATCTTGACTGGCTCAATACCTTAAAACCGAATTTTAAAGTTCTTCCACTCAAAGACCGTTTACTCTGCGGTATTGGGGCACTACTGGGTCTCACGGTATCGTCATTACTGAGTTTATGGATTCTGGGTGATTTTGAAGCCTGGTATATTGCGCCGATGGGGGCCTCATCTGTGCTGCTGTTTGCAGTTCCGGCCAGTCCCTTGGCACAGCCCTGGAATATTCTGGTAGGTAATACTATTGCTGCGGTAGTGGGTGTGACCTGTGCCTTGTTTATTGCCAGTCCGACTGAAGCTTTTAGTCTGGCGGTGGCCTTGGCCATTATCCTGATGATGACCACAGATTCCCTACATCCACCCAGTGGTGCTGTCGCCATTACGGCGGTACTCGGCGGCAATGCGGTCCATGAACTCGGCTATGCTTTCGTTTTCTATCCGGTGCTGCTGAATTCGATCTTATTGATGGTAATTGCGATCGTCTTTAATCGAATGATTGGCAAGCGTTATCCGCAGCAGGCGCAATTGAATACCCGTTCCAAAGATCCGACCCCGACCCAGAAAGTCACTATTCAGCCGCAAGATATTCAGGAAGTACTAGATCAGCAAACCGAGCTGCTGGACATTAGTGAATATGACCTGCAAAAGATTATTCTGGAAGCGCAGGACCGAGCCAATGCCCGTGCGGTCAACCAGTTTACTTGTCAGGACATTATGACCAAAGACGTGGTGACCTTGCATGCCAATGATGATATTCAGCATGCACTGGACAAGTTTAAGCAGATGAACCTGATGAGCCTGCCGGTGGTTAATGCGGAAGGCAAGCTGGTGGGAACGCTGGCCATGTATCAGGTGGTAGAATGGTTTAAACGTGCTGCAGATGTGCGCAGCAGCTGGGAACATCAGGTCAAACATATTATGACCCGCAAGGTAGTCACAGTGCAGCCATTGCAGCCGATTCAGGATCTGGTGCCCTATTTTGTGGAACGTTCTTTTAACTATATCCCGGTAGTGAGCGAGCAGCGTCTGGTCGGAATTATTAGCCGTGCAGATATTATTGCTGCCCTGAATCAGGAACTAAACCATTTTAAAATGAGAGCTTAAAACTGTTTTAGATTGTCCTAAAAAAGCACCCAAGGGTGCTTTTTATTTGGAATCTGGATTTATTTAAACTTAGATAAAGAACCAGTAAATAAACAGGGAAACCAAGAAAATACACATGATATTCAGGACAAAGCCGACTTTCATCATTTCACTTTGTTGAATATGGCCAGTACCAAACACAATCGCATTCGGTGGTGTCGCAACAGGAAGCATAAATGCACAAGAAGCACCAATGCCGATCACAATAACTAAAATTTCCTTAGGCATACCCATTTGATCGGCAATCGCTGCAAAGACTGGTACTAACAGTGCAGCAGATGCAGTGTTACTGGTGAATTCTGTTAAAAAGACAATAAATGCTGCTACAACAAAAATAATCATCAATGGTGAGGTATCACCAAACACATTTGCAAGCGTTTGACCAAGTACCAATGAACTGCCTGAATCTTTTAAAATTGCACTGAGGGTTAAACCACCGCCAAATAAAAATAAAACGCCCCAATCTGTATTTTCAGCAACTTGTTTCCATGTTGCAGTACCGATAATCACGACCAAGCATGCTGCCAGAACAGCAATCCAAGTATCAGGTTGTGAAATACCAAAGTTCTCGGTCAGCTTTTTGCTGAAGATCCAAGCAATAGCCGTACAGACAAACAATACCATTGTTGCAATTCGAGTACCCGTCCAAGGAATATCCTCAGTCACAAATTGCACTTTATGATTGAGCTTAGGTCTAAGTACCAAATAAAGACTCAAGAGCATGGCAGGTAAAATAAGCAGCATCATCGGTAAACCGATTTTCATCCAATCTGCAAAATCATAGTCTAAAGCTTTTGCTGCAATTGCATTTGGTGGAGAGCCAACCATCGTCCCCAAGCCACCAATACTTGCAGAATAGGCAATACCTAACAGGATAAAAACAAATGTTTTTCGATCTCGACTGACATCTAAATGTGAAAGTAAACCAAGGGCAAGTGGAAGCATCATTGCTGCAGTCGCCGTATTTGAAATCCACATAGATAAAAGTGCTGTTACAGCAAAAATCGCTATTACAGAGATGCCGAGATGACCACCAGACATAGAGATGATCCACATCGCAATTTTTTTATCGAGCTTTTGAATATGCAGCGCGGTCGCTAATGCGAAGCCACCAAAAAATAAAAAAATCACAGGATCTGCAAATGTAGCTAATGCCGCTTGTGTTGTGATTGGTATAAGCTCATCGCCTTTAGCCATAGGCATCGCGAGAAGAACTGCGAGTACGGGTACCAATAGGGCGGTAATCGTGATGTGGATGGCCTCAGTCAGCCATAAAATGCCGATAAAGCAGAGTAATGCCAAACCTTTATTGGCATTTTCATCATAGGGTAAGACTTGATAGAGTCCATAAGAAATAAAAGCGGCGATCAATATCAACACCCAACCTTTGATGAGCCCTTTAGGCATCATGTTGGTTGGGGTCGCGAGTTGTTCCGTCATATTCGCTCCTTTTGAATGTCGCTATAGGTTTTATAGTTGCATGTATTAAACTTCTTAATTCTGAAGAATGAATATCCTTATCACTTTTCAAAATATACTATTTAAACAATGAAATCGATTGTTCTAATAAATTATAGCTTTGCCACAGGGCTTGAATACCGAGCAAAAGTAATAGGATCAATACTGTATTTTTAAAAAACTGTTGAGAGATGTGTTGCCTGATCAGTCCGCCGATCCATACCCCAAATATTGCAAAAACACAGATCAACATGACTAAAAGTTGTTGATGCTCATCAATATTGACCAAAATTGGGTAAAGTAGAAGGAGTTGTATCAATTTGCTGGCGATAAAGCTTAAATTACTCACGATCACAATATCGGTTTTACTCAGCTGACAGCTGAGTAAATACATCATTAGAAATGGTGCCATTGCATTGGTAGCACCACCGATAATGCCTGCTAACAGACCGAATATCAGCATATTGAGCACTGACGGGCTGACGGTGAATGAATGTTGTCGTAATTGATCAATCACATACAGCACCATCACCATGCCAAGTAAAAGCTTTAAATAACCTTCATTGAGCCACAATAAAAGTTTTACCCCAAGCAGACTGCCAACTAAGCTACTTAGAATAAGGGGAAAAAATCTTATGCTGTAGTGTTGAATGCTCTGCCATATTGAATACTGAGGGTGAGCAGTTAGCAGAATTAAATTTAAAATGAGACAGGGAAGAATGACCAAAGTGACAGCGAGGCTGAGCGGGAGTTGAGTAGAGAGTACGGCGGTACTCATCATGGGAAAGCCGAAACCGCTCAGGCCATGTAATAATGCGGCCAGTGCGCATAGCCACAATACCATCCATTCCGACTGTGCCATTGATTGTCCATATTTATTGTTTTGTTCAAGTTAGCGCTATTTTGAGAAAGATGCAAAATGAGAATAAAAAAAACACGATAATTGGGGGAAATTATCGTGTTAAAAAACTCACCCGAGGTTGTGTGGGTGATTGAGGGTAAACTCAAGTTAAAGCGGTGATCTGTCCTGGTGTACAGTGCGCATTGGACGATCATAAGTATTTGAATGTTCGTGCTGAACTTTATTTTTTGGCATCACTAACCAAAGCACTAAGTACACTAAAATTCCTGGAAATGCAGCGCTCATCACTGACACTAGAACAAAAATAATTCGTAATAAATTCGCATTCCAACCAAAACGTTCAGCAATACCACCCATCACACCAGCAATCATGTTAGAGCGGTTTGAGCGATATAAACCAACATTGGCCATTGAGTTCTCCTTTAGAACCTAAAATAGTCATGAAATAGACTTCGCAATTTCTCTTTAACGTTTGTCTATACATTTTATATGGAGAATAATTTTTAGTTTTAAAGGAGATTATTCACAAAATATCGTAATTTTATGTAATGAAAAAGATAAAACCTTGATGTGGTATAGGTTCTGGATAATTAGACAGAACATGCTAATACTTGTATATCCCTATTTTATAAGGATAATATTTTTATACATCGCAATTTATGAAATGGCTCAAGATATAAAATGATGAATTTAAATTTTAAAGTTCATTCAATCTCAATGTTCAGCATTATCGCCATCATGAATATTGCACTTGCAGCATGTAGCCAGAATGAATCGCCACACATTGAACACATCAACCAAATTCAGGAGTCGCATACGCCTGAGTCTTCTAACTCATTAACGAATGTCGCAGGTAAGGCACGGCCTCCAATTCAAGAGAAAGCGGATACAACACCGCAGTCTGTTGCTAAAGAATGGCAAAAATTTGTAGGTCGTTACCAAACCACGATGCAATGTGGTGATGGCTTTGCTCGTTGTGATAAGGGAGAAGCTGAGTTTATTATCAATTTATTGGCTGATGGCACAGCTCATCGTATTTTTATGCATCGTGGTAAGGTTGAATTTACAACGCAACGTCAATATCGCCAAGATCGTTGGTTGTATGATCCGCATCACCATCAAATCATTATTTTGAGAGAGAGTGGGGTTCAGTTTTTTTACGATTTGGATGAGCAGGGTAATATGGTCATGGATCTTGATAAAATTGCCAATGCAACGCAAGTGAACCAAACTTTCTTTAAAGACAATCCGCTTCCGTCACGTGCATATACTTTGCAACGTCAAAAGCTTTAAAGACATAAGAATTGATACTCTATAAGGGTAGCTTGTATTATATTGCAGGCAATAAAAAAGCCTTTCAATATGAAAGGCTTTTTTAAGAATCTGGTGGGTCGTCCGCGACTCGAACGCGGGACCAACGGATTAAAAGTCCGCTGCTCTACCAACTGAGCTAACGACCCATATGGGTTTCAAAATAAGTGGTGGGTCGTCCGCGACTCGAACGCGGGACCAACGGATTAAAAGTCCGCTGCTCTACCAACTGAGCTAACGACCCATCTCGTTTTGATGTTGCGTATTTTAGCAAGTTATTTGAGTAGCGCAAGTAAAAAATATAAAACTTTGTTACGTTTGGCTAGAAATGACACAATTTCGTGTTTTCTAGCCAAAAAACAATCGATTTTAGCTTAAAAACGATATTTATACTGTTCAATATTTTTCAGAATCTCTTCATTTAAATCGCAATATGCATCTTCATTTGGTAATAAAACCAAAATACGATCTGAAGTTTTGTCTGGAAAATAAGCTTCTTCCTTTAACTTACTCTTTTGATATTTAAATGTTCCTGTAGTTTCGAGTGTTTTCTGTACACGTAAGAACACTGGAACCGCATAGCTTGGCAAAGACTTCTTAAAGAACTGTGCCATATCGGATAAATCTTGCTCATTTAGTTCAGCACCTTCTGCTAAAGTGATGGCTGCCATACCTGCACGACCGTTAGTATTTGGAATCTCAACGCCGTATACCACTGCTTCTGTGATCTTTTCATAATCACTACAAATATTTTCAACTTCAGTTGTAGAGACATTCTCACCTTTCCAGCGAAAGGTATCACCGAGACGGTCAACAAATTGAGCATGGCGGCACCCGATATCTCGCACGAGGTCACCTGTGATGAAATAAGAATCTCCTTTGGTAAAAACATCATGCATGATGGAGGATTTATTCTTTTCTGGATCGGTATAACCATCAAATGGCGAGCGATTGGTAATTTTACCAATCAATAAGCCTGTTTCACCTTTTTTGACTTTAATACAATGACCTTTTGCATCACGAATAGGAGCTTCTTTTTCCTTGTCATATTGGATAATGGCATAAGGAATAGGAGAGAAACCTACGGTATTGTCGAAGTTTAAAATATTGGAAAAGCCGACATTACCTTCACTTGAAGCATAAAGTTCGAGTACTTCTTCAATACCAAAGCGATTTTTAAATTTATCCCAAATATTTGGACGCATGCCGTTACCAATCATCTTGGTGACGTGATGATTGCGATCTTGGTGTGATTCAGGAGCATCTAGAAGATAGCGACATAGCTCACCAACATAACCAATTGCTGATGCATTAAATTTTTGAACATCTTTCCAAAAAGAAGAGGTTGAGAACTTACGACGAATCGCTAGTGTCGAACTACCAGCAATTACACCACACCAGCACACTACCATGCCTGTAGCATGATAAAGCGGTAAAGTGACATACATAACGTCATCTTTATTTAGATTGAGGACATGACCATATGTGCCATACGCTAACATCCAACGACTATTGGTAAAGACTACGGCTTTTGGTAAACCTGTTGTGCCAGACGTATAGATGTAGAATAAGCCGTCAGCACCAGTCACCTTATGTGTTTCAGCTAGATTATCTTTAGATTCAGATAAAATTTCTTGTGCAAGATTATGATAGCCTTCAGGTGCTTGACCAGCATTTTGGCGTGTATTTTGATCAGCAAACCAATAGAGCTTATCTTTTGCGACAGTCAGTTGTTCGCGTACTTCATCTACAGCTTCACGGCATTCTTCACCGACAATTACGCCGATTGGTTTAACCAAATTAATACTATGGGTAAGTACCTTACCTGTTTGAGACGTATTGACGAGCGCTGAAACAACCCCAATTTTTGCAAGACCAATGACGGTGGCAATAAGTTCACTACGGTTTTCAACAATGACCGCAATCACATCACCTTTTTTTGCACCTTTAGCGATGTAGTAGTGCGCAATTTGGTTTGCCCAATCATTTAGTTGTTGGTAGGTATATTTCTGATCTTCACATAACAGCGCAATACCTTGAGGATTTTTTTGCGCTGCACGCTCAAAAGCGAGGGCAAGACCTGCTGGCGTTTTAGGAGTACGTAAATAAGCCTGTTTGAGCCCGACAAGAATATTTGGCAACTTCGTGACCAAATGTGGGAGTCGTGCTGCTACGTCTTTGATTCCAATGAGATCGTTTTGATAAGTCTGGCTCATACTGGTCCTATTTTTTGTGATATTCCGTTTAGTCTTTAATTTTTCGCAAGTTTTTTACTTGGTTTTGTCACTGAATATCTTATCCATTTTGAAAAATTGATCAATTCTGAACAGGATTTTTCAGTCAAAACTTTAAAGACCATAACAAAAAAACCTAGCCACCGTAATGACTAGGTTTGTCAAAAGCTAATGTAGTTTAAGCAAATTACTCAGCTGATGGTGTTACTTTTTTTGGTGGGCGACCACGAGGGCGACGCGGACGAACAGGTTTTTCTTCTTCCTGCTGTTCTGCATCATCCTTATCTGCTTCAACTTGTGCAGATTTATCTTCAGCATTTACGGCAACTTCCGCCACTTCAACTTTCGCAGTTTCTGCTTCTGTAGGCACTACTTCATTTGATTCTGAAGATTTTTCTTCAGGTTGCTGTTCTGAAGAAGTTTGAACTTTTTCTTCAGTCTTCACTTCAGATTGAGTCACTTCAGCTGTCTGTGTTGCTGTTTCTTGATGTGCAACTTCAGATGTTGCATCAGCTGCTTGTGGAGCATCCGCAACAGGTGCTTCAACTTTCACGGCTTCTTGTGCTGCAACTTCTTCAAGGCGCGCTTGTTTTGCTTGCTCAGCTGCAAGTTTTGCAAGACGACGACGCTCACGTGGATCATTTGCAACACGCTTATCTGACACTGGTTTTGGAGGTGTTAAGTCCAACACAGGTGCAGGCTCTTTTTCAGCTGGAGCTTGTTGAACAGCGACATCACGTGTTACTGGTTTTTTCTCAGTAACAGGTTCAGCAGATTGAGTATTTAAACTCCCTGCATACTGTTCAGTGAACTTTTGCAATGCGCGATTGAAGGTTGGAATTAATCCAAACTGCTCAATCAATACAGAGCAATCCGCACCATACACATGTTGAATTAAACTTAAAACCGTATGTTGTGCTAAAGCTGGCACTTGTGAAGGGCGAAGCTTCGGCGCATCTGATTTTGCTTTCTGGTCATGTTGATGCTTGTTACGACGACGTTGACGTGGGTCGTTACTTGCACGTTGTGGTGCTTGTTGAGGTTTAACCTCAGCTTCAATGATAGGTTCATCAACCGTAATTTCCACTTGAGGTGCTGACACTTCAGCATCTGTCACAACAGGTGCTGGAGCAGTTGCTACAGGTGCTGCTACTTCAGGCGTTAAAGCAACAATCTCACTTTGTGCTTGATCAACATTAACCACTAACGCTGTTTTAAGCTCATCATTACGAGGTACATCAATTAAATCAACTTTAACTTGAGCTTCTTGAGCAACAGGTGCTGAAGATTGCTCTTGATTTAATACACTTTGATCGCGTTGACGATTTGGACGTTGTGGACGTTGTGCATTACGGTCACGACGTGGCACAGCTTGTTCAGTTTGTGCTTCGAAAGCTGTCTCGTTTTGTTGAGGGCGCTTTTGATGACGTTTCTGATCACGCTGTTCTTGGCGTTGCTCATGACGGTTTTCATTGCGTGACTCATGACGATTATCTTGACGTTGTTCATGGCGAGGTGCCTGTACAACTTCTTCAATCACATGTTGATCTGCGTTAACTTCGCGTGTGTCACGTTGCTTATTGCGATTTTTCTTGTTATGACGTTGTGGACGCTCGTCTTTTTCAGCTTGACGTTCTTGGTCGCGTGTATCATTTTTCGCAACAGGCGTATGTGAAATATACGCATTTGTTTCAACTGGTGCAGATGCTTCAATTGCCACAGGTGTTACAGGTGCAATTTGACCGAATTGACCACGACTTACGGCACCACCGTTCACCATTTGTTCAATTGCAGCCGCTGCAGAGTTAGCCGTACGCGATTGATCAATCGTACTTGCTTGTTTTTGAACAAACAGATTTTCTAACCATGCGCATGGGCTAGTTGCTGGAGCAGCTACTGCTGGCGCAGTTTTTTGCGCTACCGCAGGTTGTGTAGCATTTTGGTTATTTTTATGACGCTTATTGCCTTTTTCCTGCGTTACAGGGGCATGCGTATGTGGAGCTGCATGCTCTTCTTCTAAGTGCCATTCTGAAGACTCATAACCCAACTCTTTTTCACTTGAACGAGTCGCTTCAGTACGTTCATAGCTGGTTGGTGCAAAGCCTTCAGGATTATACGAGATTTCGTAATGTGGCGTTTCTAAATGCGGGTGAGGGAGTACAGTCACACGTACATTTGAAGTTTGCTCCAAATACACGAGGCTATGACGTTTTTCATTGAGAAGGAATGCTGCAATTTCAACAGGAACTTCTACTTGAACTTCACCTTGACGCTCACGAAGTGCAATTTCTTCAACTTTACGCATGATCGAAAGTGAAAGAGAACGCAAGTCACGAACCATACCTGTGCCATGACAACGTGGACATACATAGCCAGTCGCTTCTTCTAAAGAAGGGCGTAAACGTTGGCGACTCATTTCCATTAAGCCGAAACGAGACAATTGACCGAACTGGATACGTGCACGATCACTTTGAGTTGATTCACGCAGTTTTGCTTCAACCATACGTTGATTGCGTTCTTTGGTCATATCGATGAAGTCAATCACGACCAGACCACCGATATCACGTAAGCGAAGTTGGCGAGCGATCTCTTCTGCTGCTTCTAAGTTAGTACTAAGTGCAGTTTCCTCTACATCGTGACCACGAGTAGATTTTGCAGAGTTAATATCGATCGAAACCAATGCTTCTGTTTGGTCAATGACAATTGAACCACCAGAAGGAAGTTTAACTTCACGCTCGTAAGCAGTTTGAATTTGACTTTCGATACCAAAATGAGCAAATAAAGGCTCATTCAAAGTATATGTTTTTAACTTGTCTAATTGGTTCGGCATCACGGCTTTAACAAAGTTATAGGCTTCGTTATAAGCTTGTTCAGAATCAATTAAAATTTCTGCAACATCATCACGTAAATAGTCGCGAATTGCACGAGTAACTACACCAGCTTCCTGATGAACCAACATTGGAGAAGGGCCAGAATTTGCTGTACTTTGGATGCGTGCCCAAAGATCGAGCAGGTGCTGAAGATCAAGTTGAAGCTCTTCTTGTGAGCGACCAATCCCTGCAGTACGTACAATCACGCTCATACCACGAGGTACATTTAAAGACGCCAACATTTCTTTCAATTCTTCACGAACTGAACCAGAAATTTGACGACTAATACCACCACCTTTCGGGTTGTTTGGCATTAAGACCAAGTAACGACCAGCAAGGGAAATAAAAGTTGAGAGTGCAGCGCCTTTGTTGCCACGTTCCTCTTTTTCAACTTGAACTAAAAGCTCAGTACCTTCAGTGATTAACTCACGAATGTTTGAAGTTTGACGAGGGTCAGCTTTGTAATATGAGTTTGCGATTTCACGCATTGAAAGGAAGCCTTGACGGCCTGCACCATATTCTACAAACACAGCTTCAAGAGATGGCTCAACGCGAGTCACATGACCTTTGTAGATATTGGCTTTCTTTTGTTCACGAGTACGATTTTCTAAATCGAAATCGTAAAGACGGTGACCAGTGATGAGTGCAACGCGAACTTCTTCGGCATGTGTTGCATTGATCAACATACGTTTCATGGGTGTAACACCTAATAGTGATACACAAGCAAAACATCGCGATTTACGTAGCGAACATCAACCCGCATGGATCAATTCCTAGATCACCATAATCAGTTTGATCTAAGTGTATTACCGGCCTTTATTGATCGGCTTCGGTATTTTGATTCACGTATTGATGACGGCAATACGGCTTTAATCCTGTCACTGATTAAAGAAGCCTGAACATTCACTGGCGGACTAACGGTGCATTGGATGTTCGTTACTTTCACTGTCACATTGCTCGAAGATCATCTCTTCAATTTTTTGATAGAGTGTCTTGATACGGAATTATCGTCGTATCTTTACAAATTGTGCAGATCCAATGCATCTAACGTTATAGCCTGAATGAGAAATCAGGTTGCGACCATTCTGATGTGTATCAGTTAACGTTTAAAAACCAACATAATTGTTGGCGACATATTTTTTTAAACAAACTGATTTATGTGCAAAAGCACAATTAAACGCAACAGTTTGTCTTTTTGCCGATATAATAAGCCTTCGGCGTTGGCATATTCTTTTGGGACCATTCCGAGTTTATGCTAAACAAAAATTTAGTTTGAATTTCAAAATTTTGAAATCTCTAAACAAATGTTCACTTACGGCGGTATCCGTGCGCTGACTATAGCAAACCTTAGATCATCTGCCTATGGGCTACACAGACATTTCTAGTCAATTGGGTAGTCTAAATGATCAGTTTTTAATCGAATTTAGTATTTTTTTAGGTCAACGTAACTGTATGAATTCTACGCAAGAATGGCAAAGCGTCACTTGGTTTGAAGTGGATGAGCACCAATTGGGGCAACGCATCGACAATTTTCTATTCGCTCGTCTTAAAGGAGTACCGAAAAGTCGAATCTATCGTTTAATTCGTGAAGGTCAGGTGCGGGTCAACAAAAAGCGTGTGAAAGCGGAAACCAAATTAAATATTGGTGATCAAATCCGTGTTGCACCGATTCGTTATGAACAAAAAGATGAATCTCAAGCTCCAGTATCAGACAAAGTCGCGCAGGGCTTGTTAAGCCGTGTGGTTTATGAAGATGAAGGTCTTTTAGTGGTGAACAAACCTTCTGGGATTGCGGTGCACGGTGGAAGTGGTGTGGCGTATGGTTTAATTGAAGGCTTACGCGCAGCGACAGGGAAAAAATATTTAGAACTGATCCACCGTATTGACCGAGATACTTCAGGCTTGGTGATGATTTCTAAAAAGCGGAGCGTGTTAAAAACACTTCAAGATATGCTTCGTGAACACAAGATTCAAAAAACTTATGCTGCTGTGGTGAAAGGCCAAGTCACATTAGACTCACAATTAATCGATGCACCATTACATCGCTATGAGTTAGCCAATGGTGAACGTCGAGTACGTGTATCTAAAGAAGGAAAACCTTCAAAAACCCAATGGAAGGTAGCAGAACGCTTCATGCATGCATCACTTGTGTATGCGTCACCGCTTTCTGGTCGTACACATCAAATTCGTGTACATGGACTCAGTATCGGTCATCCCTTGGTGGGTGATGAAAAGTACGGGCATGAGACGGAATATCGTGGACCTAAACCACGCCGTTTATGTTTACATGCAATGCGCTTAGAGATCCCAGGATATCCAGTAATTGAAGCACCATTGCCTGAGGATATGCAAAGCTTGGTTGCACAACTTCGCGCACAAAAAGCGGATAAACCTGTAGTGCAGTCTCAACAAGACTGAGTGCGTCTCAGTGGTTGGTAAGGATTGAATCATTGTGTCATGACGAGGTCATGCAACGATGAGATCTTAATATGTCATTATGATATTTACATGGCATCCACCCGATCAAAATTAGGATACAAAATATGACATCAGCGGTAAAACTCATTATTTTTGATTGGGATGGCACTTTGTTTGATTCAGTGGGTCAAATTGTTGAAAGTTTAAAATTTGCCGCCCAACAATTTAATCAACCTTTGACTGATGAGGATGCTAAAAGCATTATTGGCTTAGGATTACCTGAAGTTGCGCAGGTTTTATTTCCTCAGGTTCCTGATTTACACGAGGCAATTTTACAGTCTTATTCAGCGCATTATGTTGAACACTCGAAACATGATCGTTGGTTTGATGGTGTGGCTGAAATGTTGCATGATCTCAAAGAATCAGGAATTCATTTGGCTGTTGCGACAGGAAAAAGTCGTAAGGGGCTAGATCGAGTACTGGGGCAAACTCAGAGTGTGAGTTTGTTTTCAGCGACACGTGCAGCCAGTGAAACAAAATCAAAACCAGATCCGTTGATGTTGGCTGAAATTTTAGCCGAAACTGGTTTTAATGCAGATCAAGCGATAATGGTAGGAGATACTTCATACGATCTTGAAATGGCATTGAATATTCGTATGCCAAGTGTAGGGGTGACGTATGGCGTTCATGTGCCTGAGGTATTACAGCAATATCATCCCCTTGCGGTTGTGGATTCCATTGATGAATTACATCAACTTTTAAAAAATTTGATTAATCAGTCAGTTGCTTGCTAAATCACATCGATAAAAAACCCGCTCAATTCAGCGGGTTTTTTTATTCACGTTGAACTTTGATTAAAGTCTAAATAAAAGACTTTTGAAAGTAACTCCATAAATTTTTGCACAGCAATACCAGTGGCATTCTTGCGATAACTTACAAAGAGATCCAGAGAAGGTAGCTCTACATCGAGTGGACGAGTCACACTATTTTCCAAGAGAAGTGGCATAATATAGCCAGGAAGAATCGTACACCCTAAGCCAATACCAATAGAGTTAATGTTAAACAAGATATTGTCAGCTTTTTGAACAATTTTAAAAGAAACGCCATTTTGTTCAGCGAAGCCTAAAATGGTGTCATGCAGGGTCTTAGATTGCTCATCTGAAGGAATAACAAAATCAATGCCATCAAGCGCTTTTACAGGAATACGTTCGTACTTTGCCAAAGGGTGGTCTTTAGGCAGAATAAAAACTAAAGGTTCACGCAGTACAAAGCGACTCTCGATCTCTTCAGAATCTAAACGTTGACGAGTAAAAGTAATGTCCAATTCACCTTTCTTTATGCCTTTGAATTGCTCAATATTATTTAAGCTTTGTAATTCAATTTTTAATTCGGGATTTTGAACACGTAAGTTAGGTAATACATAAGGAAAGATTTTCATTTCTGCAACTGGCACAAAACCAATGCGTAGCATTTTTTGTTTTGCTTTAGACACTTGGCGCGCCATATTAATTGCTTTTTCTGCTTGAGCAATGGTGAGTCTCGCCTGTTCCAGAAACACAGTGCCTTCTTCGGTCAATTCAACTTTTCGTTTGGTACGATTTAGTAGACGCACACCAACATCTTCTTCTAAATCTTTGATTTGTTGGCTGAGTGAAGGCTGTGCTGTGTAGAGCTTAAGTGCAGCTTTGCTAAAATTAAGCTCTTCTGCAACTGTAATAAAATAGCGCAAATGCCGTAATTCCATATAGCCTTCCAGAGAATAATCTAAAAAATGTCTTAATGTTGCTAAAGATGAGTATAAGTGAAATTGATCAATAAGTAGATGTATTTTGGTATTTAGTTAGTGAATGAAGCATTTTTTTGTATTTTAAAATTTACATGCATTTAATTTCTTACTTAGATAGAAATTTTACATTTCAAGATCGAACTCTCATCGTGAATGAGTGACTGATTTGTATAGGTTTAGAAAAGATTGTATCTATTAAAGTTGAAACCAATTGTTTCGGCTTTAAGTCTATGAAAAATAATAATGTAGAGAAAAGTACGTTGAAGCTTTGGGAGATCAGTTGTTCAGCGTTAAGTCACATCCTAAACAAAATTTAACTTCCTCTATTTAAGATTTCTGTGGGTGATTAAAAAAACATCAAAAATCAGAAAAAAACAACAAAATCATAAACAAAAAGAAAGTCTGAGTTGTATATGATGAATAATATAGGGATGATTGGTGGTCTATTTCACAATTTATTGATGAAATTATAACCACTTCATGGGAATTGAGATTGATGTTGTCTTAAATGAAACACGAACAGTGTATCTTTTAAAAACATAATTTAAAAATGCGAATAGATGATGAACATAATCTATTTATATAACTGAATAATCAACTATTTCAAAATCGCTTCGGTTTAAGGTGCTTACATTTATTATGTCTAATTTGACTGATATTCCAACGACGACTTCGAGTAATCCAGAGTCTACACTTGTTGTTGGACGGAAGCCGCAGGATTCTAATCTGCACTATCAACTAAAGACTGAAGATTGTATTCGGCATGTGTGGTTTAAACCAAAACTTAAATTGGTTTCATTGGATCACCATAATGGGCAAAGATTCGTTAATCAGGAACCACGTCCTGCACAGCTCAACCAATGGAATTTATATAAATGGTTGATGGCTCGTAAAAGCTTTACCTGGCAAGGTGATTTCGCGAAAGAGCAACAGGATTTTATTCAGACAAAACGTGCTAAGCCTGAGGCTCGTCCGCATGCAGATTTAGAAGATTGGCAAGTATGGTTTGTTGGTCATGCTACGGTTTTAATTCAAATTGGTCCATATAACTTCTTAACCGACCCTGTATGGGCGGATTATGTAAGCCCAAAGCACGGGAGTGGACCTAAACGTGTTATCCCTGCAGGGATTGCACTTGAAGATTTACCACAGATTCACGCAGTATTACTCAGTCATAATCACTATGATCATATGGATTTAGCGAGTTTGAATTGGCTACATCAAAAATTTGCTATGCCGATCTATACAGGTCTAGGAAATGCAGCCTATTTACCGAAAGCATTTCATGTGATTGAGATGGATTGGTGGCAGTCTGCTTTATTCAAAGATTTTAAAATTGTCTACACGCCTGCCCAACATGGTTCTGGTCGAGGGCTTCGTGATCAAAATCTTGCATTATGGGGTGGTTTTTCAATTTTATCTGAGCATGGTCATTGTTACTTTGCTGGTGATACAGGCTATGCACAACATTTTAAAGAGATTCACCAGCGCTTAGGTGCACCAAGGATTGCTTTACTGCCAATCGGTGCATATGAACCAAGAGTATTGATGCAATATCTACATATGAATCCTGCTGATGCATTCCAAGCACATAAAGATTTACACGCAAAACGTTCACTAGCGATTCACTATCGTACTTTTCAGTTAACAGATGAAGATCGGAATCAACCTGAGTTGGATCTGCACCAAGCGATGAAAAATGCATCTAAATTTATCAGTCCGTTTTATTGTATTCGGGAAGGTAAAAAACTAATTGTTTGAAAAAAAAAACCGCTGATAACAGCGGTTTTTTTATGGAGATATTAATTAAAGTAAGCCAGGATTTCCTTGTGCTGGGTCAGTTGCACGTGCAGCCTGTGCATCAGCTACGGTCATGCCTAATGCTTTTGCAACACCCTCGCCATATGCTGGGTCACAAGCATAGCAGTTACGAATATGACGATACTTAATGAAATCTAATGCATCGCCCATTGCTGCGGCTGTATTGTCAAATAAAGCCTGTTTTTGCTGATCATTCATGAGATTGAATAATGCGCGTGGTTGACTGAAATAGTCATTGTCATCTTCGCGGTAATCCCAGAAATCTGCCGCACCAGAAATTTTTAATGGTGGCTCTTTATATTGTGGCTGTTCCTGCCATTGGCTGAAACTATTTGGTTCATAGTGTGGCAAAGCACCATAGTTACCATCAGTACGACCTTGACCATCGCGACGGTTTGAGTGAACAGGGCAACGTGGTGCATTCACTGGAATTTGATAATGGTTAACACCAACACGGTAGCGTGCAGCATCTGCATAGTTGAACAGACGTGCTTGAAGCATACGGTCAGGTGAGAAGCTGATGCCTGGCACTAAGTTACTTGGGGCAAAGGCAGCTTGTTCTACGTCTTGGAAGTAGTTTTCAGGGTTACGATTAAGTTCGAATTCACCGACTTCGATCAAAGGATAGTCCCCTTTAGGCCATACTTTGGTTAAGTCAAATGGGTGATATGGAACTTTCTCTGCATCTAGCTCAGGCATGATTTGGACGTACATTTTCCATTTCGGGAAATCACCACGTTCAATCGCATCAAATAAGTCAGTTTGAGAGCTTTCGCGATCTTTCGCAATAATCGCTTCAGCTTCTGCATCAGTTAAATTCTTAATGCCTTGTTGCGTGCGCATATGGAATTTAACCCAGAAGCGTTCGTTGTTGGCATTGATAAAACTGAAGGTATGGCTACCAAAACCATGCATGTGACGGTAACCATCTGGGATACCGCGGTCTGACATGACAATCGTCACTTGATGTAATGCTTCTGGAAGTAAAGTCCAGAAATCCCAGTTGTTGGTTGCACTACGTTTGTTGGTTTTAGGATCGCGTTTAACTGCTTTGTTTAAGTCAGGGAACTTACGCGCATCACGTAAGAAGAAAACAGGAGTGTTATTACCTACTAAATCCCAGTTACCTTCTTCAGTGTAGAATTTCATTGCGAAACCGCGGATATCACGTTCAGCATCTGCTGCACCACGTTCGCCAGCAACTGTAGAGAAGCGCACAAAAATATCGGTTTTTTTACCGATTTCAGAGAATAATTTAGCGCGAGTATATTTCGTAATATCATGGGTAACAGTGAAGGTACCAAATGCCCCAGAACCTTTCGCGTGCATACGACGCTCAGGAATCACTTCACGAACGAAGTTACCTAATTTTTCATTCAGCCATAAATCTTGTGCAAGTAAAGGACCACGTGCACCTGCTGTCATACTGTTTTGGTTGTCTACTACAGGAGCACCAGCATCAGTTGTTAAGTGGGTGACAGGACATTTTTTTGAGTCATCGCTCATATTCATTCTCCATTTATAATATATGTCTTTCTTGATGGTTGGCTGAGCATTCACTTTTATAAGATCTAGCGCTTCCAATATCAGAGACATGAACCGTTTTGTTCGATCATTCTAAAGCAACATTGTGACAAGAATGTGTGTTTTATTGAGTTTACAAATTCATCATAAATCATGATGCGTTCAATTGGAGTGTTTAATTTGTAAATAAAATTCCAATTACCCTCATATAAATTAAGGGTTTATTTGAATATTCACCAATAGAATATTTGGTTCAGGTTAAAAGGATTTAACGATGATTTACAGTAAGGTTTTGGTTGTGCAATTTTTGGATATGAATCATAGGTTTGGTTGTTTAAGTGTTTGAATCTTACTGTCATGAAGCATTGCATGATTACTTCATGACGGCGATTAACTTAAGAATCTTTGTTAAACATCAAGCACAATGATTGGTGAGCGAGCCACAGTGTTGCATAGCGTAATGCGATGTTGAATAGTGGATGAATCAACTTCTAACTGAGTTTGACCTTCCAATTTAGTGCATACACAGGCTTTGCATAAACCTTGTTGACAACCGCTTGGCAGTTTTAAACCAGCTTGACGCGCGGCTTCAAGTAAAGTGACATTGCCTTGAATGTCTATACTTGTATTACTTTTTTTGAAAATTACTCGACGTGTAACACCATCAGACTCAAAACTGAGAGGAGCAGGTTTAAAAATTTCTGTGTGAAATGCTGCTGCTTTAACGCCTGCTTGAATAAGTTGTTGGCGAGCAGAATCGATTAATGCTTGAGGGGCGCAGGCATATACGTGTTGGCATTTAAAATCTCGAATATAAGGTTGGAAAATTTCAAGACTAAAACGTCCTTGTCGTAAATCAGATGCCGACTCGTTCTGAACTTTGGAGCAGATGAAGTGAACATTCAAATTTGAATACTTCGCGATTTGACGAATCTCATTTTCAAACAAAATAGAATTTTCATCATGGTTAAAGTAAAACAAATGAGCTTCAGCCTTACTTTCGATACGCTGATATTTTCTTAACATGCTTAAAATTGGCGTAATACCGACTCCTGCTGCGATAAAGATTAACTTCGGCGGGAGGGTGTCTAAAACAAAATCAGCTGTAGATTGTGGTGGACTTACAATCGTCACCTCCGTATTTACATGAACATGATCATGAATATAGTGAGAAACGATGCCCGCAGGTGTACGTTTCACTGCTATTTCAAAATAGCCATCTGCGCTTTGGCTTTCATGCAATAAGCTGTATTGACGAATATAAGTTTGCCCATTTATTTCAAAGCTTAATGAAATAAATGCACCTGCCTGCCATTTTAAATGTTCCCAGCCTTGAGGCTTGCTCATTTTGAGTGTTTTGACTTGACCATTAAGCTGTATTTCGACTTGTACAACTTTTGCCGACGCATTATAGAACTGTGGCTTGTGTAAATATGTCATGGTTGAGGGTGGCTGATATTGAATTCCTCGTTTGATACGTTTTAGAAATTCTTTTGGTCGAATGAGTAATTTGAAAGGGTTATTTTTTTCTTGATTACCAAAAGGTAGAGTTCTTTTAATGAGGCTGAGCGGTATCGCTGGGATCAGCTTTTCCATGGGTGAATTGTGATAAGGTAATTGATATTTTTCACAAATACTACGTACTACAGCTTTGATTTGTCTTTGACGATTACATGCTAAATCTGGAAATAAATGATGCTCAAGATGTGTATCTAATCCGCCATAAAAGATTTCAAATGGAGGTGGATTTGGATACGGGACCTCTTCATCAAGGATCTTTTTGAGAAACTGATCAAGCGGTGCATATGGGATAAAATTGGTGGTACTTTTAATCTGTCGTATGAAATATTCTTCTTGCGTCTCATCAGGTCCAGGATCTGAATAAAGCTCCAAATTTTCAGCGTGATGTTCTAAGAAGAGGATATGAAGTAAAAAACCATAGCCTATCGTCGTTGTAAGATAATTTCCGATAAAAACAGGTAATTTTTTTGACCATTTTGCAGCAACTGGTGCTTCAATAAACTGTTTTTGAACATGAGCTTTTATGAGACGAAGTGATTGAGTAAAGGTTTCTTTGGAAAGGATCTTTCGACCTTCTGTACGTGCTGCTGATGTGGCTGTATAGAGTGTGAAATAGTAGGATGGAGTGATCATCAGCGCACTGTAAATCAGCAATTGAACACTGTGATGCCCATACCAGCTTTGACCTGCCAAGCTTCTTAAAAAGGAATACCCTAAATCATGATCTTTGCCAACGATGTTGGTAAATGGATGATGATTTTGATGATGCATGACGCGCCATTCACGAGGATCAGTCACAAAGTCCCATACCCAGCGTTCTGAATGAAACTCGGTTGCTTGGGGGAGGTGATCATAACTTCCGTGCATGATGTTATGACCGAGCTCTGAAAATTCGAGTAGGGTGTGTAAACAACCCAGAATAATGCCCCGTCCCCAAGATTCTAAACTTACACATTCACGAATAAGTTGCTCACTGCGTAATTTTATAGCCTTTGAATATGCAGCAACATTTCGAATATGATCAATATCTTGGTCGTTCATCTCGGCTTTGGTTTTTTGATATAACGCCGTGAGTTCATTGACCAGGCTTTGCTGTTCCTCAGCAAGATTGGCATACATGTTCATAAAAACTCCATTTTCTTTTTTTATGAATATAAGAGATTGAATTCACTTGTAGAATGATAATTAAACAGTTAAATTTGACATTAGATGACAAATAAAAACGCGAACAATGATGCTTAATTCATGGAAGTTTTTAAGGGAAGCGAATACAGCTCGGGTACTATGTCATGTTGCTGAAAGCTACGGTATTACTTTTGAGCAATGCCTAGAAAATACACAACTGACGAAACAGGATCTTTATCGAGAAAATTTTGAAATCCAAGAGCGAAATGAATTACAGATCATCAGAAATATTCTGAATCTAATCTCTGATGAACATCCCATTGCGCTCGAAGCTGGGCTTCGACATCACACTACCACATTAGGGGCTTGGGGATTTGCAATTTTAAGTAGTCCCAATGTCAGAGAAGCGTTGTTGATCGCGATACGGTATCTAAAATTAGGCGCAATTTTTTCTGATGTGGCCTTGCAAGAAGATGGTGAATTTACTCATTTGAATTTATTCCATCATGATCTAAGTGCTGATATGCAATTATTTATTTTAGAAAGAGATATTGCCACGATCATCACACTTCAAAATGATATTCTTGGTGCTCAATTACCCTTTCAGATAGATTTAGCGATGACCAAGCCTTGCTATGTAAACCAGATAGAAGGCTTAACAGGCTATCCAATTTTTTATGATAAACCACAAAGTCGAATCACGATTCAATCTGAATTGTTGCTTACCCCATTGCGTCAAGCTGATGACTTCACTTTTATGCGTTATCAAAAAGAGTGCGAGCATGTATTTCGACGCCGAAAAAGCTTAGGGGACTATAGTAAAAAGATACGTGAGTTTTTATTAAAAAATGCATCCCAAATGCCGACGATTGAAGATATATCGAAAGCTTTAGCTGTCAATATTCGTACCATTCAGCGCAATTTAGCCAATGAAGGGATTACGTTTCACCAATTGGTTAAAAATTTACGTGAGGATTTGGCAGATGATTTGTTGCTGGGTACTGATCTTACAATAGATCAAATTTCTGAACGGTTGGGTTATGCGGAAGTATCTGTATTTTCTAGAGCATTCAAGCGCTGTAAGGGTATGCCGCCCGCAAAATATCGGAAGATGATGCAACAATAGTAAGACACAATGCTGAGATCATATTAAGACGTTGATAAAAATTTAATGACAATTCAGGTCATCTTTTGCACTAGATAATCTACTTTCAAAAGCTATACTCGAAAATATAAATAATCAAGTTATAGATAAAAATTCCAAAGAGGGTTCGTTTATGTCGGCATGGATGACACATCAAATACATAATCAATTTGATGAGCTTCAAGATTACAATCTATATACAACAGATCCAATCTTACAAGAAATCTTACAGCGTTATGGCAGTAGAAACTCAGTCCATTTAAGTGAATTTGGCGCAGTCGTAGGTTGTGAAAGCTTTTATCACCATGCTGATCTTGCCAATAAACATCCTCCTATTTTACATAGTTTTGATGCTCGAGGCAGGCGGGCAGATTTTGTTGAATTTCATCCTTCATGGCACAAATGGATGGCGTTAAATCGTAAATATGCGGTTCATGCACATCCTTTTCTAAATTTCACTCAAGAATCTGGTTGGGTGGATTGGGCAGCAAAATTCTTCCTCAGTGGTCAAGTGGAGTGTGGAAATTTATGTCCAAATTCAATGACCTTGGGCAGCATTCCATTGATTCAAAAAGAACCTGAGCTGTGGAAAAAGCTAGGAGATAAACTTTTATCCACTGAATATGATGAACGCGATTTACCGATTGCTCAGAAAAAATCGATTTGGATTGGAATGGGCATGACTGAAAAGCAGGGTGGTTCTGATGTGCGTGCTAATGAAACGACAGCTGTTCCAGTTGGGCGGTCTGGAAGAGGACAAGCCTATTTACTAACTGGGCATAAATGGTTTTTTTCAGCACCTATGTGCGATGCACATTTGGTTGTTGCTAAAACTGAGCATGATGGCTTGGCATGTTTCTTTGTTCCGCGATGGTTGGAAGATGGCACAAAAAATGCGATTCATATTCAACGACTCAAAGAGAAGGTTGGAAATCGCAGCAACTCCAGCTCTGAGGTCGAATTTAAAGAGGCTTGGGGCATTATGATGGGGGAGGCTGGACGCGGCATTCCAACGATTATT
The DNA here is from genome assembly GCF_056779795.1 of Acinetobacter sp. ANC_7682. Classification (NCBI taxonomy): domain Bacteria; kingdom Pseudomonadati; phylum Pseudomonadota; class Gammaproteobacteria; order Moraxellales; family Moraxellaceae; genus Acinetobacter; species Acinetobacter sp. ANC_7682. Next base: position 65,872 of record NZ_JBWYIQ010000009.1, read on the forward strand.
GAAATGGCAAACTATACCCGATTAACGTGTGCGGTAGGTTCAAGTGGCATTATGCGTCAGGCCCTAGTACAAAGCATTGCCTATACACGTCAACGTCAAGCATTTGGTAAGAGACTCATTGAGCAACCATTAATGCGGTCGGTGCTCACAGATCTTGCTTTAGAGACTGAAGCGGCAATGCAGTTGAGTTTCCATTTGGCTCATTGTTATGAACATGACAGTGAACTTTGTTTGGCATGGAAACGTATCATGACACCAGCAGCAAAATTTTGGGTTTGTAAAAGAGCAGTAGAAATGACTGGTGAAATGATGGAAGTCTTTGGTGGCAATGGCTACGTTGAACATGGCATCATGGCTCGTCTCTTTAAAGAAGCACCTGTGAACACCATTTGGGAAGGGTCAGGTAATGTCATGTGTCTCGATGTGCTTCGTGCTATTTCACGTGATCCTGAATCAATCGAGCATTTATTTAAAGATTTAGCATCTACTGCAAGTCACGACAAAATACTTAATGAAGAGTTGCAGGGACTGTTTAGATTATTTCATCAGGAACCTGATGATTTACAATTTATGGGGAGAAGCTTAGTCAGTCGTTTGGTTGTGCTCTCTCAAGCAGTATTGCTGAAACGTTATGCGCCAGATTTTATTGCCAATGCTTTTATTGCGACGCGTTATCAAAAATTTCATGGTCAAGTGGTGGGAATGCTTGATCCTAAACAAGTAGATGTGACCTCAATTTTAAATCGAGCATTTGCCGCTTAATTATTTTCCAAAACCCTTTTCTGATAGACAGCCAACACATAGATGCGGTTGGCTGTTATCGATACATAAAAATAAATAAGTACGACAGTGTGAAAAAATAGAATTCACTAGAATCATGTCATTAAAAATTTTTAAATTTTGATCATATTAAAGTGAATAAAACATGTTGATCAAAAGTTATCTCCTCAATAAAGATTATTCGTCATTATGCACATGCAAAAAAAATCAAAAAAATTAAAGTATTTTTTGGTCTTAGTGGTATTGGTTGCTTTAGCTCTTTCTGTTTATTTCTATATTCAGTCACAAAAAAAGCAGCCAGAACCGCAGACCGTTGAAGTCACTCAAGGTGATCTAACGCAGATTGTTAAAGCCACAGGTGAAATTTATGCATCTGATATTGTCTCCGTGGGTGCACAAGTCTCAGGTCAAATTCAAAAGCTGTATATCAAGTTAGGACAGGATGTAAAAAAAGGCGAATTAATCGCTGAAATTGACTCGACAACACAGTTGGACAAGCTCAATACCAGTAAAGCCGAACTTGAAGCTGCGAAGGCAGACTTGGCAGCGAAACGTGTCGCTTTACAAACTTTAAAACAAAACTATCAGCGTAAATTAACCTTATACAAAGCTGAAGCAGGCTCTCGTGAAGAGCTCGAACAGGCGAATAATCAGCTTAAACAAGCGATTGCAGATGTTGAGTCAAATGAATATCGGCTGAAACAATTACAGATTAATGTGAATACAGCACAAACTGAATTGGGCTACACACAGATTCGCTCTCCATTGACGGGTACCGTGGTTTCCATGCCTGTTGAAGCTGGTCAAACCATTAACTTTGCACAAACGACACCTTTGATCGCGACGATCGCCAACTTGAATAAGATGGAAATCCGAATGCAGGTCGCAGAAGGTGACTACACTAAATTAAAAGAAAACATGCCAGTTAAATTTAGCACCTTGGCAGACCCCAATGTGAAATTAGATGGTGTGATTCAAAGTATTGATCCTGCTTTAACGACCCTGACCAAAGGAACTTACGACGATAAAAATGAAAATGCGAATGCAGCAGTGTTCTACTATGCAAGAATGTTGGTGGACAACCCTGAGCGTAAACTCAGTATCGGTATGACAACCCAAAATGACATTATTGTAAATCAAAAAAAGAATGTGCTGAAAATTCCGAAAACAACGGTGATTGGATATGGATCAGATGCCATGGTTTACCTCTATCAACCTGATACAAAACCTCAACCAAGAAAAGTCGTGACTGGAATTTCTGACTCAAATGATATTGAAATCAAGTCTGGTTTAAAGTTGGGTGAAAAAATTTTGGCAGAGGCACCTGACGATAGTGCGAATACATCAGGCGATACTCAATGAGTTTGATTGAACTAAAAAAAATAAATAAATTTGTAGGTCCAGAAAATAATCAACAACACATCCTAAAAGATGTCAGTCTCAGTATTGAACAGGGTGAGTTTATTTCGATTATTGGGCAATCAGGTTCAGGTAAGTCTACTTTAATGAATTTACTTGGATGTTTGGATCAAGCCTCTTCAGGACAGTTTCTGTTTCGTGGACAAGATATTTTCTTATTGAGTAATGATGAGCTTTCATCGTTACGTTTAAAAAGTTTTGGGTTTGTGTTCCAACGCTATAATTTATTGAATGCTTTATCTGCTTTAGAGAATGTCGCCTTGCCCGCGATTTATTCAAATTTGAATGCAGAAAACCGTGCAGATCGAGCACTGCAACTTTTAGCTCAGCTCGGTTTAGCTGATAAGAGTGACAATAAACCCAATGAAATGTCGGGTGGACAGCAGCAACGAGTCAGTATTGCCCGCGCACTTATGAATGGTGGTGAGGTTATTTTAGCCGATGAACCCACAGGCGCTTTGGATTCTGAAAGTGGTGAAATGGTCTTGCAAATTTTGGAAGATCTACACCGTCAAGGGCATACGATTATTTTAGTTACTCATGATAAAAGTATTGCAGAACGTGCAGATCGTGTCATTGAAATTAAAGATGGACGCATTCTTTCGGATACGCAGCGTAAATCTTTAGGGCAAGTTTCTCCATCAAAAGTTTTTCATGCGGATATGAAATTCAGCTTTGTTTCCCAAGTCTATGAAGCGATGAAAATGTCTTTGCATTCAATTTTCGCCAATCGTTTAAGGTCTTTTTTGACCATGCTAGGGATTATTATTGGCATTTGCTCAGTCACCATTGTCATTGCCATTGGTAATGGCGCAAAAGAAAAGTTTTTGAATGATTGGGGAGGATTGAAAACAGCAACACTTGAGATTTATCCGGGTGGAACAGCTTTAGCTGCATCTGCCAGCCGTCTAAATATGGATGATTTAAATGCACTCAATGAGATGAAAGAAATTATCTATGTTTCTCCACATGTCAGTTTAAGTGGGAACATGATTTATCAAAATCGTAATATTGATGTGAGTGCAACAGGTGCAGATGGTTTTTATTTAAAAATTAGAAACATGAAAGTTCAACATGGTCGCTTTTTTACACAGAGCGATGTTGAACAGCGCTCCCAAATCGTAGTGATTGATAAGCAAGCTGCTGAAAAATTATTTGGACAGCAAAAATTAGCTTTAGGTAAAACAGTCTTATTTAATAAGCGTTCTTATGAAGTTGTTGGAATCGCTGAACCTCAATATAGCTCAGGTTCTTCACAAATTTGGATGCCTTATAATGTATTGATGTCACAAATTTCAAGTAGTGATAATGTCAATCTGCTGACTGCGGTACTACATCAAAATACTGACTCAGTGAAAGCCGAAAAGAAAGTGAGGCAACTATTGATTGCTCGTCATGGTGTGGAGGATTTTGATATATACAACAGCGATGAGTCTATGAAGTCCTTTGAAAAATATTTAGGAACGATGACTTTCTTTATTTCTGCAGTAGCCTTTATTTCATTGGTCGTAGGTGGCGTTGGTGTGATGAATATCATGCTCGTTTCTGTGACCGAGCGAATTAAGGAAATTGGCTTACGAATAGCAGTTGGTGCTCGCCAAAGTGATGTGCAGGCTCAGTTTTTGATTGAATCTGCAGTTTTATGTTTAATTGGTGGCGTAATTGGTGTTGCGATCGCCTTGATCGCCAGTTTTATTTTTAATGCGATTAGCTCAGATTATAACATGGTATTTTCATGGTCAGTTGCTATTATCGCACTGCTATTTTCAACGCTGGTTGGTTTGATCTTTGGTTATATGCCCGCTAAACGTGCTGCAAACTTAAAACCAATTGAAGCCTTAGCCCATGAATAAGAAAAAATTAGAGATGGCTGTTCAGTGAGTATTGTCTGTATTAACAGGTATTCAAAGTTCAAGATACTAAAGTTAACATTTTTTATCGTGGAATTTATTGTTGCAAATCAGTCTAATATTTTAACTGCAAATTCAATTTTTTTACTTACTAAACCGTAAGTACTTCTCATCCTTCTTCTGCCTCAATAAGCTTTTAATTCGCCTTGTTGCACTGCCACATCCGCAGTATGACGAGGGGGAATATGGCACTTTTGCTTTAAAGCTTATTTAAAAAAATAAAGATCAATAAGAACCATAGATAAATTTATCTCATGAGGCTGATATGACAAAACTCCTAACCACTAGTTTATTTGTGACCACCATTGCTTTAAGTGGCTGTAATGATTCTGATGATAAAAGTCCAAAAGATTCATCAAATCCATCTCCACTCACTTTGCAGACTTATACTCCTGGAGAAGATGCTGTTTTTGCCGTTGCATCAACTTTAATTTCAGGAAAAAAAGATGCTATCTTGGTCGATGCTCAATTTCAGAATCAATACGCTAAAGACGTAGTCAATCTGATTAAGAAATCAGGTAAAAATTTAAAATATATTTATATTTCCCATAGTGACCCTGACTATTATTTTGGAACCAATGAAATTTTAAAAGCATTTCCAAATGCTAAGGTTGTTTCAACCGCGCAGACAGCTTATTTGATACAAGCCTCTAAAGAAGATAAGTTATCAGTTTGGCAGCCACAATTAGCAAAAGGCGATGCCCCTGAAAAGATTATTATTCCTGAAGCCTTAAATTCAGGATATATGGAATTAGATGGGCAAAAGATTCAAGTCCAACTTGATCCAGAGGATTCCGCACATAGTTTCTTATGGATTCCAAGTTTAAAAACAGCATTGGGTGGTATTTCGGTCGCTTATGATGAGCATTTGTGGATGGCCGATACCAATGGTGTGCAAGGGATCGATCTTTGGAAGAAGCAAATTGATAAAATACTGAGTTTAAATCCTGAAAAAGTGATCCCAGGTCATTATGTAAAAAGTGACTTTTCACCTAAGCCATTGGATTGGATTAAAGGGTATTTAACGAACTTTAAAACAGCAGTTACTGAAAATCAAAGCTCGGAGGGGATTTTGGGATATATGAAAGCAAAGTATCCAGATCTTGAGTCGAGTGAAGAAGTACTAAAAATGTCTGCACAAGTATTTGCCAAAGAAACCGATTGGAAAGTTGCATCTCCTTATCCGCCAATAGGACAAAAAATTCAAGTCGATTTTACGAGTTTGAAATTTGATCTTGATGTCAAAGACCATCAGAACCTAACTTTTACAGGTGCCGGTGGCGCAGTTGGGCCAGATCTTTCTGAAGCGGTAAAATATACACCTGTTGAGATTGCTAAAAATATTTTTATGGTTTATTGGCATGAGGATAAATCAGGAGATAATGTCGTTCATATTCAAGATTATAATCGAGATATCGTTTACACCAACATTGCTGGGAATGATGGAACAATTCATCTTAAAGGCAAAATACTAGGCGTCAAAGGTGTAATCAAGGACATCGGTTTACAACAAGCATTGAATAAACCATTCTTCGCTATTGGACAGACTTTGGCGTTAAACATCAATGGTCAAACGCAGCGTCTTGAATTCAAAGACCAAAGTCTTTTAAATATCACATCAGGACAAAATACATCTGCCAATATTGAATATTTAGCCACACAGGTTGGACCTGAGCAGTTTATGGTGTATTGGACAGATGATGCGACTAAAGAAAATGTTGTACTGATCATCGATCAAAAGCAAAAGATCATTTACCAAAATATCGCAATGCCAGATGGAAAATTTAATCATCATCGAGGTACATTTAGTCTTCTACCGAAATAATGATGATTTAGTCCTTTCTATGCTGATTAAGAGTACCTTCGGGTGCTCGAGTTTTTGATCAATTTAACATAGAAAAATGGCAGAGCTAATCTTAAACATTTTATGCATTCGATGAATGTCATTGAAAAAACCATTATGAATTTGCTTGTATAATGTACAAAAAAGCGTAATATCGTTTTCCCATCATGAAGGATGGATAAACTGAAGGTGATTAAAAAATGGCAAAGAAAAAAGCGTTGCCAGAAGTTGTGATTCACAACTTTGTGGCAAAACATATGCATGAAGTCAACAAAAGCCAAGTTTTTGTAGATCGTAAGAAAAATGCAAAACGTGGCTATAGCAAGCACAAAAAAGGGAGATATTCGAATGATTATCTCCCTTTTTTTATATGCCTAAACACGTGAAGGTTACTCTGCTCCACCACTACTTCCACCATAATCTATATCTACATATGATGATTCGCTCATTTGGTGTTCAGAATTCATCGTTAAACCATGATCTAGCGCATAATTTGAAATAGGTTTATTGGGTCTTGAACTACTTTTTAATTTACTAACATATAAATGAAATAGAATTACCTAGATAGCTACGATCAACATGACGATTAAAAAAAGCCAATTGATTATGTTGTTACTCAGCTCTTTATCTGCTTAAACCGAGATTCATATTAGGCATTTACAATACGATTCGATTTCACCATATCCGCTAAACCATTATGACGGAAATAATACTCCATCCAACTTTTCACAATGAGTGGATTACTCATTTTCACCACTTCATCCAAAAGTGTTTGCGCATCTACCATTGGAACATGACAAATTGCTTTACGGACTCTGAGAATATTGCTCGAACTCATTGAAAGCGTATTAAAGCCCATTGCCATCAGTAAAATTGCTGAGAGTGGATCGCCAGCCATTTCACCACAAATACTGACAGGTTTGTCATATTTATGACACTCTTGAACTAAGCGTTGCAATGCTCGAAGCACTGAGGGATGGAAGTGAGAATAAACACTCGATACACGTGGGTTATTACGGTCGACTGCCAACAAATATTGGATTAAATCATTCGAACCCACAGAGAAGAAATCAACTAATTCTGCAAACTCACCAATTTGAAGTAAAACACTAGGTACTTCCACCATGATGCCAATTTTAGGACGATTAATTTTAACTTGTTCTTCTTCCTGAACCGCAGCTAAGTCACGCTCAATAATATAAAGCGCTTCTTCTACTTCACTGACGCTGGTGATCATTGGCAGCAAAATATGCAAATTATTCAAGCCGACACTGGCTTTTAACATCGCACGAATTTGTGAAGAGAAAATCTCAGGATGATCCAAGGTAAAACGAATCCCTCTCCATCCTAATGCTGAGTTTTCTTCTTCTATTTCGAAATAAGGTAAATCTTTATCTGCACCAATATCCAAAGTACGCATCACGACTGGTTTATTGGCAAAGTGACTAAGTTGTTGACGGTAAATCGCCCGTTGCTCTTCTTCACCCGGGAAACGATCACGCAACATAAATGGAATTTCTGAACGATAGAGTCCGACACCTTTGGCACCGCGTTGTACACCACGCACGACATCAATCATTAAACCTGTATTCACAAATAAGCGTACTGCAACACCATCAGGAGTGATGGCATCTTTGGTTTCATACTGTTTAAGATCTTTGGCGATTTGTTCTTCTTCTTTTTGGATGTCACGATAACGTTGACGTAAACGGCGTGGTGGATTGATAAATACACGTCCTTGATAGGCATCAACAATCATTTCCACATCATCAAGGGTAGTCACCGGAAGTTCGGTGACACCAACAACTGTGGGGATACCCAAAGCACGTGCTACAATCACCATATGTGAATTGGCAGCCCCTTCAGACGTCACAATCGCTGCAATCTTATCGACAGGTAGTTCAACCAGTGCTGCCGTACTGATTTCTTCACCCACGATGATACTGTCATTACTCAGTTCTCGGTGACTTAAATCATCTTCTTGAAGCGCTGCTAAAATACGACGCCCAAGGTCTTTTAGGTCTGCAACACGTTCTCGTAAATAATCGTCTTCCATTTGTGCAAAGATTGCCACATGACGATCAATAACGTGTTTAACTGCACCTTGAGCCCAGTGACCATCACGGATTAACTCTTTGATTTCAGCAGGCAGGGCATTCTCATCCAACATTCTCAAGAATACGCTAAATAATGCACGTTCCTCAGACATCAAAGAATCTTGCATTTTATCATCAAGTGATTGAATTTCTTGGCGAACTGAATCAACCGCATGATCGAGTAATTCAAGCTCTTCACTGATATCTTCAGCTTCGCGGTCAGGTACTGAACCTAAATCTGCGGGTGGATAAAGAATAAGTGCACGACCTAATGCAATACCACCTGCACCTGATGATCCTTGAAATGTTTTATAGGTTGGAGAATTATTTGGCTTACGGAAAACATCAATATTTCCAACTGCATGCGCATGGGCGATAACGCCAGAAAGTTGCGCACAAAGTGTGACTAAAAACGATTCAGCAGCTTCGCTAAAGTCTTGTGGTTCAGTGTTTTGAACCACGAGAACACCCATGACTTTTCGACGATACATGACAGGAACGCCAAGGAAAGAGTTATAAATCTCTTCACCTGTTTCTGGAAAATACGCGAAACGCTCATGCTTAAACGCATTCTCGATATTGACGATTTCCTCGCGTTGCCCAACGAGTCCGACCAAACCCTCACCCAACTGCAATGATACATTGCCAATGGATTCAGCGTTTAAGCCTTTGGAAGCCATCAGAACGTAACGTTGGTTACGTTCATCAAGTAAATAAATAGAGCACACATCTACATGCATTGCTTCAGAAATTTGGTTGACCATAATTTCTAACGAATCATGCAAACTGACAGACGCATTGATTTCTTGGACAATGCGCCGTAAAGAGTCTAATTGCATGTTCGACATGTAGCGGTGCTCCTCTTAAAGGGATGTAATTATGGTGATTATTCAAATAGTCGAAATAAAAATCAAACATTTAAATTCAATGTTTAATATAAATCATGCTATGGCAGATGCATACACAATTCCAACATGGCACGACGGTAAACATCTTTTTTGAAGTTCACCACTTGGCCTAGTGGATACCAATAGCTGACCCATTGCCATTGATCAAACTCTGGCGGATCATTTAAGTTCAACTGAATATGATTCGTTGACGCGACTAATTTCAATAAAAACCATTTTTGCTTTTGTCCGATACACACAGGATCAGAATCTGATCTGATGTAGCGAAGTGGCAAACGATAATGTAACCAACCTTCGGTCTGAGCAATTATTTGGACGTGCTCCGGCAATAACCCGACTTCTTCACGGAGTTCCCTGAAAAGTGCCTGTTCTGGAGTTTCACCAAATTGGATGCCTCCTTGAGGAAATTGCCAAGCATTGTGACCAATGCGTTTTGCCCATAAAACTTGTCCAATATCATTTGCCAAAATGATCCCGACATTCGGTCGGAAACCTTCTGAGTCGATCATTTGGCACCTAAAATTTATTAAATTCGTTGACTTTGGGTTCGGGGGCATCCACTCTCTATGCCCAACTCGAAAAGTTCAAAGTAATAATGTTTTAAAATTGCTATGATCTTAACGAATTTCTATCGACTAGCGGAGATAGATTTACATTTTTTTTCTTAAATTTCAGTTTGAACGAGTAATTTCATGAAATTGGCGTTGTTTGATTTAGATCACACCTTGTTAAATACCGACTCTGACCATTCTTGGGGCGAGTTTTTAGTCAATGAAGGCTTGGTTGATCCAGTTCGACATCGCGCCATGAATGACAAATTTTATGAAGATTACAAAGCGGGACAACTTGATCCAATTGCCTACAACGAATTCGTATTTGAGTTTTTAACGCAACATGACAATGAGTATTTGACGGACTTACATCAGCTTTTTATGCAAAAAGTGATTCGACCTCAAATGCGCCCTGAAGGTTATAAAGCGATTCAACGTCATCAAGATGCTGGGCATCAATTAGTAGGGATTACCGCAACATCAGATTTTATTACTGCACCTATTTTTCGTGAATTTGGTATTACAGAAATTATTGCAACCAATGCAGAAGTGGTTGATGGTAAATATACGGGTAAAGTCATTAATATTCCGTGTTATCAAAAAGGTAAATTGGCACGATTAGATCAATGGCTCCAGGGACGAGAAGTTACTGAATCATGGGCATATTCAGACTCCATTAATGATCGATTCTTATTGGAATATGCGGATCATGCGATTGCAGTCAATCCAGATGAGCGTCTTGAAGTATTGGCTAAAGAGCAGGGTTGGGATATCCAAGACTGGTCCATTTAAGACAATTTTATTCTCAAAATTAAAAATTGCTAAAGCCATTGTATCAATGGCTTTTTTTCATTGATCAGCATTGAAATAACTTGAGATGAAATTCAGCATAAATTTACAGACGCTTTCATCCATTAGTGATACCTTATGCGCAAACAACTAACTTAAAATTAATCAAAATCATAAGGAATACACGATGCTAAATGCAGAGCCAAGAATGACCAACTTATTTGAGCAATTAGGATTAGATTCTAGCGAGCAAGCTATTGCAGAATTTATTGAAACACATCAGTTAGAAGCTGAAACCTTTTTGACTGAAGCAAGTTTTTGGTCTGAAGGTCAACGTCAATTTTTGAAAGAAAAATTATGTTCAGATGGTTCATGGGCATTAATTATCGATCAGCTCAATGAGTCTTTACATGAAGATTCATTGAAGAAAAAAGCTTAAGTAGCTCACTTGTCTTAAAAAGTAAAAAGTCATCTTATTTAGATGACTTTTTAAAGAACGAATGCTGAAATTATTTCATTAAATCAACCAGGGCCTTGGCTGCCTTAGATTGGGTGCGTCCCGGATGCCAAACCATACCCAATTGACGCTGCATTTCTAAATTAATGTCCAGCCTGACTAAGTCTTGATTCACTAAAGTACTTGGTAGGACAGACCAGCCTAACCCAATAGAAGCCAACATGCGAATGGATTCAAGCGGGTTATTACTCATAGACACTTTAGGTTTTAATCCATTTTTTTCAAATTCTGCAAGGGTGATCTGCGCTGTATATGTTTGAGCTGCAGGTAATAAACTTGGGTACTGCATGAGATCTTCAAGGCTTAAATTTTTCATATTTGCCAATGGATGAAAAACTGCAGCAACGAAGACCAATGGATCACTCCATAAAGGAACATATTTTAAACGTTCATCTAGGACTGGGGGTAAGGTTAAGAATGCCAGTTCAAGATCACCCGCTAACACTTTTTCATGAGCTTGTTCTGAATCTACAAAATGCACATCTAATGTCACATCAGGATATTGCTGAACATAGCTTTTTAAATGTTGCGGTAAATGATGTAATCCAATGTGATGGCTGGTACCAACTTTAAGCTTTCCTTTAATCTGATTTTGGTCGTGGCTTAAGGTGTGATGAATATCACCTAGTTCATTTAACCAATTTTTAACTTTAGGAAGCAGGGAATGAGCCGCATGGGTGGCTTGTACACCTCGGCCAGCAGATTCAAATAATTTGACACCAAAATAATCTTCTAAACTATGAATACGTTTGGTGACAGCGGGCTGAGTGATAAATAGTTGATCAGCTGCCATAGAAATCGAACCCGTTTCCATGACTTTTATAAAAGCTTCAAAGGCAGCAAGATTCATAATTTAAACTCGGTTATGAAAATATTATTTAATTATAAAATAAATTTATATCTATTGCGAAGTAATTCTTCATAAACTGTTGCAAAAAAGCCGCATAGTGCGGCTTAGATGAGGAGGATCACAGGTGAAACTATGCGACGATATTTTCTTCCTGTTGTATCGTTTTTTTCTCCCACACGCGTTCGTGAATGAAATAAGCCACGGCTTGTACAGTAGGCTCAAGTAAACTCAAAGTAATTGCCATCCAAATGCTGCCTGTGACAAGGTAGCCTACAATCATGGCTACTGTAATGTGCATAATGTAGTAGCTTAGTGTTTTTTTGAACATGCGTTGATTATCTTCAACAAATTTTTGAATATGTGCCATGTGAACATCCTCAGGTGGTGGTGATCTTGGAGATGGTTAAATGATAAGCATTCTTATTTAATCTGTAAAAGCGAATATTATTTTTAAATTAATCGTTTTTATAGATGGTTTTTGTGTTTAAATTGATTCTAAAAAGTTTTTAAACTAATAAAAATGATAAATTAGATTTATGTGAATAGGCCGTTATAATCGTAATTAATGACAGAATTACCCAGTCCAGTGGAGCAAATCGACATGGCAGGCGAAACCCAAAAAGCAGAAACTCAAACAAAAAAAACGTTGTACGATAAATTGTGGGACGATCATTTAGTTAAACAACGCGATGATGGCTCTTCTTTACTTTATATCGATCGTCACTTGTTGCATGAAGTGACTTCTCCACAAGCTTTTGAAGGCTTACAACTTGCAGGGCGTAAACCTTGGCGTTTAAGTGCAAACGTGGCAACGCCTGACCATAACGTACCAACGTCTACGAAAGAGCGTTCTGAAGGGATTGCGGGGATCGAAGATGATACTTCACGTATCCAAGTGCAAACTTTAGATGATAACTGTAAAACATTTAATGTTGCACAGTTTGATATCAACGATGTCCGTCAAGGGATCGCACACGTTGTTGGACCTGAGCAAGGTTTAACTTTACCGGGTATGACGGTTGTTTGTGGTGACTCTCATACAGCGACGCATGGTGCGTTTGGTTGCTTGGCACACGGTATTGGGACATCTGAAGTTGAACATGTATTGGCAACGCAATGCTTAGTTCAAAAGAAAATGAAAAACATGTTGGTACGTGTTGACGGTAAATTAGGTCAAGGCGTAACACCAAAAGATGTGGTTTTAGCGATTATTGGTAAAATCGGTACAGCTGGTGGTACAGGCCATGCCATCGAATTTGGTGGTCAAGTGTTCCGTGATATGTCGATTGAAGGTCGTATGACGGTATGTAACATGGCGATTGAAGGCGGTGCCCGTGTAGGTATGGTTGCTGTAGATGAGAAAACCATTGAATATGTGAAAAACCGTCCTTATGCACCGAAAGGTGAGCAGTGGGATCAAGCTGTAGCTTATTGGAATACTTTACATTCTGATGAGGGTGCACACTTTGATACAGTCGTTGTATTACAAGGTGAAGAGATTGAGCCACAAGTGTCTTGGGGTACATCTCCTGAGATGGTGATTCCTGTTTCTCAAGCAGTACCGACATTAGAACAAGCAAAAGATGATGTACAACGTAACGATTGGACACGTGCTTATCAATATATGGGCTTAACCGCGGGTCAAGCATTGTCTGATATTAAATTGGATCGCGTATTTATCGGTTCTTGCACCAACTCTCGTATTGAAGATATCCGTGCGGCAGCTGAAGTTGCAAAAGGCAAAAAAGTTGCAAGCACGATTAAGCAAGCGATGGTTGTTCCGGGTTCTGGCTTAGTCAAAGCACAAGCAGAAGCTGAAGGTTTGGATAAAATCTTAATTGAAGCTGGTTTTGAATGGCGTGAGCCGGGTTGCTCAATGTGTTTAGCAATGAACGCAGACAAATTACAACCGGGTGAGCACTGTGCATCAACATCAAACCGTAACTTCGAAGGTCGTCAAGGTAATGGTGGTCGTACGCATTTAGTGAGCCCAGCGATGGCAGCAGCAGCGGCAATTGCAGGTCACTTTGTTGATGTACGTTCATTCTAAGAGGAGCAAACAACATGAAAAAATATACCGTTGAACAAGGTATCGTTGCACCTTTAGACCGTGCCAATGTCGATACAGATTTAATTATTCCAAAACAGTTCTTGAAATCAATTAAGCGTACAGGTTTCGGCGCGAATTTGTTTGATGAGTTACGTTATTTAGATGAAGGCTATTTGGGGCAAGACAACTCAAAACGCCCTTTGAATCCAGACTTTGAGTTGAATAAACCACGTTATCAAGGTGCTTCAATCTTGATTTCACGTGCCAACTTTGGTTGTGGCTCAAGCCGAGAACACGCGCCATGGGCTTTAGAAGAATATGGTTTCCGTACCGTAATCGCACCAAGCTATGCAGACATTTTCTACAACAACAGCTTTAAAAATGGCATGTTACCAGTGATCTTGTCTGAAGAGATTGTTGATCAATTATTTAAAGAGTGTGCAGCACAAGAAGGTTATCAGTTAACGATTGATCTTGAAGCACAAGAAGTGCGTACGCCTACAGGCGAAGCATTTAAATTTGAAGTTGATCCATTCAGAAAGCACTGTTTGTTGAATGGTTTAGATGATATTGGTTTAACGTTACAAGCGGCAGAAGACATTCGTGCTTATGAGGAAAGAACTAAAGCTGTTCGCCCATGGGTATTCCAAGAAATCAAAGCGTAACTGATACTTAAAGCTATAGTGCTCTGATTCAAGTCTTGCTAATATCGGTGCAAAATTATTCTTTTAGTTTTGCGCCGTTTGGTGAGGTTGGGCACAAATGAAGGCAAAAGTTTTATTACGCTACGCGTTTTTCGGATTGTCTGTCGCCGTTTTATCCGCTTGTCAGACCGTAGACCGATTACAACTGAAAAAGATTAAAGAAACGCCTGAAACCAGAAATCATGCTTTGATTTATTGCTCAGGAACGCTGAATTGTGAGTTTGAAAGATTCGATGAGCATCCCATTGTTGATGCTCAATCTCGAAGATTAGATCAGCGTGCGATCAAGCAAGGTATCGTGCGATTAAATGCTGGCTCTTTGAAAGATCCGCAAGCCTTATATCTTTCAGTTCCTGCTGGACTGCATGAAGTGGTGGTTCGCTTTTATCCGATTTCAGAGGAAAAAGCAGAAACTATTAATGTTATCCATCGCTTCGAAGCAAAAAAAGATTACCGATTTGTAATGTTTAGAGATCGAAGCAGTGGGAAAAAAAGTTTACTTGATGCTTCTGCACCAGAGCCATTATGTGTTGACTTGTTGCAAGAGCAACAAACCATTCGTCGTTTCTGCAAACCTTATAATGTTCTCAATGGACTAGGCGAGTTTGTGGAACAAAAAAATTTAAAAACACGTTAGTTCATACTAACTTTACAAATGGAAAATCTCATGTCTAAACAAATCTTGATTTTAGCTGGTGACGGCATTGGTCCTGAAATTGTAAAAGCAGCTGAACAGGTCCTCACCCGTGTCAATGAAA
Source organism: Acinetobacter sp. ANC_7682 (assembly GCF_056779795.1). Classification (NCBI taxonomy): domain Bacteria; kingdom Pseudomonadati; phylum Pseudomonadota; class Gammaproteobacteria; order Moraxellales; family Moraxellaceae; genus Acinetobacter; species Acinetobacter sp. ANC_7682. Next base: position 81,047 of record NZ_JBWYIQ010000009.1, read on the forward strand.
AATTTAATCTAGATTTAACATGGGAACAAGGTTTATTGGGTGGCGCTGCAATTGATGCGCATGGTTCACCTTATCCAGAAGTTACCTCTGAACAAGCAAAAAAAGCAGATGCGATTTTGTTAGGTGCTGTGGGTGGTCCGAAGTGGGATACAATTGAGCGCTCAATTCGTCCTGAGCGTGGTTTATTAAAATTACGTAGTGAACTTAACCTTTTCGCTAACTTGCGTCCAGCGATCTTGTATCCTCAGTTGGCAGATGCTTCAAGTTTGAAACCTGAAATTGTTTCAGGCTTAGATATTTTAATTGTCCGTGAATTAACTGGTGGTATTTACTTTGGTCAACCACGCGGTATTCGTGAATTAGAGAATGGTGAGAAGCAAGGCTTTAATACCGACGTATATGCAGAGTCAGAAATCAAACGTATTGCTAAAGTGGCGTTTGAAATGGCGAAACTACGCGGTGGTAAAGTGTGTTCAGTGGATAAGGCGAATGTTCTTGAAGTCACTGAGCTTTGGAAACAAACAGTAACTCAGTTGCATGCTGAACAGTATGCTGACATTAACTTGTCACATATGTATGTCGACAATGCAGCAATGCAATTGGTTCGTGCACCTAAACAATTTGACGTGATCGTAACAGGTAACTTGTTTGGTGATATCTTGTCTGATGAAGCTGCGATGTTGACTGGTTCAATCGGTATGTTGCCATCAGCTTCTTTAGATGAAAATGGTAAAGGGATGTATGAGCCTTGTCATGGTTCAGCACCAGATATCGCAGGTCAAAATATTGCAAACCCATTGGCAACAATTTTATCTGTTGCAATGATGCTTCGATATACGTTCCGTCAAGAAGCTGCAGCAAAAGCGATTGAAGATGCAGTAGGGAATGTTTTAGACCAAGGTTTACGTACAGCTGACATTATGTCTGAAGGCATGAAGAAGGTCGGGACAGTTGAAATGGGTGAAGCAGTTGTTGCAGCGCTTAACTAATTTCAGTTGATTCATTCAAAACGCAGCTTATGAGCTGCGTTTTTTTATTGCCGAGCTTTTGAAAGCGATATTGTTTTTTTAAGCTAAAAACACTTGAGCAAGTCATTAGGTTATCGTAGTACTGATTTACTGAAGTTGTCTGTACAGGAATCATAAAACCATTTTCATCTCTCATCGAATTTCCCATTGGAATCGCGGTGTTGACTATACGTTCAAAAGTGAAAATTTCCCGCTCATCTCGAATCACAAGATTAGACTTCAGATGAATGTTAAAAGAATTCAAATCGGTAGTTTCACGGATATGTTGGATATCTTGCCCTACAAATTGTGAAACATAAGTATTCATATTTTTTTGTTCTGAAAATTTACTGTTTGGCACGCCATAAACAGGAAAAGTGTAAATATGCAGATGGGCAAAAAACACAATTTATTTAGTGCACGAAATAGTGGGGCAGTACGACGATTTTTTTTGTGGTTGAGTGTGTATATGAGGATTGTTTTTATATTTGATTGAAAGTTAAGAATAAATAGTGAGTTTAATTATTCTATATATCTGAATTTATCTCTTATCACAAAGACAGGCGATTGATTTAGCTGAATGAACTTTCTATGCGATTCATAAAATAAAAGTACAAAAACAAAAAAAGCCACTCAATGTGGCTTTTCGCTTACTAACACTTAGCGTGCACGGTAAGTAATGCGACCCTTAGATAAGTCATAAGGTGTCATTTCAACTTTAACACTGTCGCCAGTCAAAATACGAATATAGTGTTTACGCATTTTACCAGAAATGTGTGCAATTACTTCGTGACCGTTTTCTAAACGTACACGGAACATAGTATTAGGAAGCGTTTCGGTGACAACGCCTTCGAACTCGATAAGTTCCTCTTTATTGGCCATAGCCTACCTGATGATCAAATTGGAAAGGCGCAAATTATAGGCAAAATTTTAGAAAAAAACAAGGTTAAACCAAGTTCAGTCGGCGTTTCTATGGTCAAACTTGTCGAACAAACAAATAAAATTTTTAAACAAAAAAATGCTTAACTATGTTGTCAGTTTGGTCAATCGACTGTAATCTAATTCATAAGTTTTAAGTAAATATTAATAACATACAAGGAAGGGCACTGCGTGAGTCAGCTAACTGATGCTTCGGTTGTTCTACGATTAGGTTATCAAGCAATTCGTCGTGCTGGATTGCCCACAGAAGAAATTTTAACAAAAGCGGGTGTGGCCTTAAATCAAGTAGATCAAAATGCGCGTACGCCTTTAAGCGCGCAGTACGCTTTCTGGGTTGCTGCCGAAGAAGTCAGTAAAGATCCAGACATTGGTCTACATTTAGGTGAGCATTTACCACTTTATCGTGGTCAAGTGATTGAACATCTTTTTATTTCATCTGAAAATTTTGGCGAAGGCCTGAAAAGGGCTTTAGCGTATCAACGTCTAATCAGTGATGCATTTCATGCCAAATTGGTTATTGAAGATGATCGTTGCTACCTAACCAATGGTGAACAACCTTTCTCTGAAAATCTAGTCAATCGTCATTTTTCTGAGTGCGCGATTTCAGGCATTTTAAGATTCTTCAAATTTATTACTGAAGGTCGTTTTCAACCTATATATATCGATTTTAACTTTAGCGAGGGTGCTTCAGACGATGAGTATTTCCGTGTATATGAGTGCCCGGTAAGTTTAGGCCAAAAAGAAACGCGACTTTATTTTGATCCTGCAATTTTAGATTATGTACTTTGGCAAGCCGAGCCAGAATTACTTCAACTACATGAGCAGTTGGCGATTGAAAAATTACAGGAGTTGGCTCGATATGATTTAGTGGGTGAGGTGCGCCGTGCCATTGGTTCTACACTTGAGAGTGGAGAAACAACGCTAGAAACTGTGGCAGCTCAGTTGAATATCACCCCACGTCGTTTGAGAACACAGCTCAGTGAAGCCAATACAAGCTTCCAGCAAATTTTATCTGACTATCGTTGTCGTTTAGCTAAAAAACTTTTGGCAAACACCAATGAAAGCGTAGAGAGAATTGTCTATCTGACGGGTTTCTCAGAACCAAGTACGTTCTATCGTGCCTTTAAACGATGGACCAATGAGACACCTGTTGAATATCGTAAGCGTAAACAGCGCTAAAAAAGTCCCTTCTTATGAAGGGATTTTTTTCAATTCAAAATAAAAAATCTATTCAGGCATGTTTAACCAATGAGGGCCTAGCGGAACTTTAGGCAAGTTAAACTCTTCAGGATAGTGTGCTTGGATAAAGTAAAGGCCGTCAGGTGGTGCTGTGATCCCTGCTGCTTTACGGTCTTCTGCTGCGAATATTTCATCAATATGGTCAATGTCGTACATCCCCTGACCAATTTCCAGTAAACAGCCCATAATATTGCGAACCATGTGGTGTAAAAAACCATCTGCTTGGATGTCTAGAACGAGGTAAGCACCGTGTTTGATGAGTTTGCAATGGCTCACATGGCGTACAGGCTGGTTGGATTGACACGCAGCAGCTCTAAAGCTTTCAAAGTTATGAGTACCCTCAAATTTTGAGGCTGCAGCAATCATTTTATCCACATCAAGTGGGTAATAAGCATGCGTTACTTGTTTGTGGAGTAAGGCAGGACGCATGGGTCTGTTATAAACGACATAACGATAACGGCGAGCCTGCGCTTTAAAGCGTGCATGAAAATCACTGCCCATTTCTTGAATCCACTGGATGGCAATATCTTTCGGGAGTGTACTGTTAGCTCCCATAAGCCAGCCACGAATTGGACGTATTGCATTTGTGTCAAAGTGAGCCACCATATTTGTGGCATGAACACCTGCATCTGTTCGACCCGCACCATGCAAAATGATGGGTTCATCAGCAATTTTGCTCAACACTTTTTCCATGGTTTCTTGTACGCTCGGCACGCCTGGTTGCTGTGTTTGCCAACCTCGATAACGAACGCCACTAAACTCAATTCCGATTGCAAAACGTGGCATTTGAACCTCTAATTTGATGAATCATACCAATGCTGTAACCATTGATCTGTGGAGGGGTATTGTAAATACATTTTTAGAATTTTGGCATAAAGATCGGCATCACTGAGTGTATCGTCGATCAAAATATCAGATGCTTTAATCCAACTGCTAATTGCATAGCGTTGATCTAATTCTCCAAACATGACCTGACTACTTAATACAATATGGCAGCCTAAGGCACGAAGCTGCTTCAAAATATCTGTGGTATCCGCATTAATTGCTAAATTACCGGTTCCATATGCTTGAAGTATGAGTACATGAGGCGAGTTGTCGATAAAACGCGTTAAATGCTGATTGAATAATTTGATTTCAATGGGGCGAAGACTCAGATTCGCAATATTGAGTTGTGTCGAGCGTTCAATATGTTGCTCAGTAATGTCGACAAAAGAACTTGATATGGGCTTGATGACATTTGTAAATGCTTCACCACAAAATGCATTTAGTGCCGTGCGATGAGTCTTGACTGCAGTTCTGGCATGAAAAATTTGATGGTTAAAGCATAAGTAAACACCATCAGACACATTTTCCATATATTGGATGGCATGATTCAGATTATCTAAAGCATCGCTCGATGGATGCAAAGATGTCGCTGCATGATTGAGCAGAGGAAATTGGCTACCTGTGATAATGACTCGACACGTATCATGGAGAAATCGAGAAAGAATAGCCGCAGCATAACTCATGGTATCGGTACCATGAATGACAATAAAATTTTGAAATTGTTTAGCTTGCAATTGTTGAATTTTTTGGATTAACAGCAACCAATCACGCGCCGTACATGCACTACTGTCTTTAATCTCATGAGCCTGAACAAGCTCTATTGGATTTTGAACGGGCAAAATTTCTTTTAATTGCGGGAAAAAATCGGCAGCAGGCATAGGCGCTAAAGGTTCACCAACGCAACCAAATGTCCCACCCATATAGATTAAAGCTATTTTTGAACTCATAAAAAAAGCAGCCTGATTAGACTGCTTCATATTAAGATTAATTGGAATCAGATTCCATGCTCTCTCGGAGTTTTGCTGCACGCATTTTTTGTTCGTCATTGTAATGCGATTCATATTCCGTAATTAATTTTTCTGCTTCATCAAACGCGCCAAATTTAATGTATTGATCCGCTAAATCTAAGTTAAGTTGAATTTCATCAACGTTGAGTAATTCAGGAAAACGTTGTACAAGAGGATCATCAGGACGATTCGGATTCATTTTTATCGCAGATGTTTCATGCGAATGACTCTTTTGCACATCCACGTTTTCATCTGATGAATTGAGGTCAAAATTAAACTCGTTTATCGGTTCAATTGAGCTTTCTATTGTAGATTTTGAATCAAGATTTTCCTCAAAGTCGAAAGTTACAAAATCTAAATTTTGATCATTCACGCTTTGTTCTGGAACTTTTGCTGAGCTAGATATTTCAGCATCAAAGTTAAAATCATCTGAAAGATCAAAAGTGAGTTCATCCTTAGATGTTGTTTGAGAATGAGGCTGTTCCGACTGATCTGAAAAGCTAAATTCCAATGGATCTATTTCAATATTCAGTTCTTGTGGATTTTTTTCTAATGGAGAAGAGCTCAGTGCTGAATGAGAGAGATCTGTTTTTTCAACCCATTCTTGACTTAAATCAAGTGTGAAGTCGAGATTTTGGATGGACTCATTTTCTGAAGCAAGGTTCTCAGCATCAGTTGAGTGCACTGATGCTGTTTGTGATTTATTTTCAGACTGAAAACTGGAGAAATCTAAATCAAACTCTAAGGGTGCGCGATCTTCAGTCGATTGATTGGTTGTTTCAGATTCAGTCTGTGTTTGAGCATTTGGCTCGAAAGTTAAATCTGTCGTTATAAATTCTAAAGGTGTTTGCTCTTTTGATGCAGGAGTCTTCTCATCATCTTGCTCGAATGGGTGTTGTGAGGTTGGTTGCGGTGTATCTTCCATAAAAAAATCGAGTTCAAAATGCTCGTTTTGCGATGGAGTCTGTTGTTCAGTTGCCTGCTGATTTTCAGCCTGATCAGAAGGGAGCTGGTCAATGATTTCTTCATTGGTTTTATTGAGCGTAAACTCTTCTGCTAAATCCAGCTGTTCTGAGCTAAATACAAAATGAGCAGTAGGTTCAGCAGAGACATGCTCAGTTTCTTCCTCAGGAGTGCTTTTCTTCTCTTTGGCTTGTAAGGGATGTGGGTTTTGTTCTGTTTCAAACACAAATGTTGAGCTTTGAGAAGGAAGAGAAGATTGCTCTGTGGTCTCATTTGTTTCAGTGGGTGTGCTTTCCTGAGTGCTATGTTGTTCATCCTGTGATTTGATGAGATGATCAAAGGCTTGTTCTGATTGCACTGCAGGGATTTCAGTTATAAAACTGGTGCTATGAAACTGTGCAGCATGACGAGGCTGATTCTCGGTGTTCGATATATCCCGTGATTCTTTCGCAATTTCTTTATTCTGTTCCGCTTCTTTTGCAGCTTTAAGTTTGTCTTCAGCTTCATCCGCAATGTAATGTAATCCAGTGGAGCGTAAATAATTACTTAATTGTTTTAAAGCAAATTCATCATTCTGTAGGATGTGAATATCAATCAAATACGAGTAAAGCTCATGTTGTCTAGGATCACGATTCAATGCTTGATTGATTTTTGCTTCGGCTGACATATAGCTTTCTGATTGAATTAAGTATTCAATGCTGGCTTTAAGTTCATCAGCCACTGGTTCGGCACTTAAGTCTTGTGGTGCGCCATGACCGTGCTGTGAATAGGCTTGTTGTGGGGTGGAGCGAGTTTTAGGGCTTTTCTTAGCGCGTTTTACACTCACATTTTTTTTAGATTTTGTTGATCCTGTGTCACCATTTTTTTGTTTATCCTCACGTTTTTTGAGCACCAGTGCGATTAACAGCAAGACGACAAATGGAATGACATACAACATAATTTTTCCCCTTCATTGAATTCAATGAATTTATTGCAAATCTAATACCTGAGTGCTCGAAATATTGGACTGTTTTTAATCTCGATTTTTTATATTCTCAGTTCATCATTATGCATCGATCAAGATGTTCGAAATAAGAAGTGATGAGATTGTAATTTAACTGTTTTTTGTATAGATGTCATAATATTTCCTTTCAAATAGCACTCCAAGCTCTAATCAATTCAAATTGCATAAAAAAAGCCGATCTAATCAGACCGGCTTTTTATTGAAGTGACTATTAAAAATTAAGCATTTTTATAGTCAATCAAGATGCGTAGCATACGGCGTAAAGGTTCAGCAGCACCCCAAAGTAATTGGTCACCAACAGTGAACGCGCCTAAATACTCTTTACCCATATTAAGTTTACGTAAACGACCTACTGGAACAGTAAGCGTGCCTGTTACTGCAACAGGTGTAAGATCAGTCATTGATGCTTCACGTGTGTTCGGCACAACTTTAGACCAGTCATTTGCACTTGCAATGATGTCTTCAATTTCATTTAAAGGAACATCTTTACGAAGTTTTAAAGTCAATGCTTGTGAGTGACAGCGCATTGCACCAATACGTACACAGTGACCATCAATAGGTACAATTTGTGAATTACCAAGAATCTTATTGGTTTCAACTTGACCTTTCCATTCCTCTTTCGATTGACCGCTTTCAAGCTGTTTGTCGATATAAGGAATTAAAGAACCTGCTAAAGGTACACCGAAGTTTGCTGAAGGGAATCCTTCACCACGTTGTAATTCAGCAATTTTAGAGTCGATATCTAAAATTGGAGAACGTGGATCGTCTAATAGATCTTTTGTATTGTTATACAAATAGCCCATACCTGTGATGAGTTCACGCATGTTTTGCGCACCCGCACCAGAAGCAGCTTGGTAAGTCATTGAAGTCGCCCATTCAACAAGATTGTTTTGGAACAGACCACCAAGACCCATTAACATCAATGAAACAGTACAGTTACCGCCTACAAATGTTTTCGTACCTTTTACCAAACCGTCTTTGATCACATTCATGTTGACGGGATCTAATACGATGATTGCTTCATCGTCCATACGCAATGTAGATGCAGCGTCAATCCAGTAACCATTCCAACCATCAGCTTTCAACTTAGGGAAAACTTCAGTGGTATAATCACCACCTTGGCAGGTAATAATGACATCCATTTGCTTCAGACTATTAATGTCTGTCGCATCCATAAGTGCTGGGGCAGTTTTACCACCAAACGCAGGGGCTTCACCACCTGCATTACTGGTAGAGAAGTAGAATGGCTCAAAATGAGCGAAATCATTCTCTTCAACCATACGTTGCATAAGGACGGAACCAACCATCCCGCGCCAACCGACCAGACCTACTTTCATGTCACTTTGCCTCGGTGCGTTAAAATAAAAAAGGGGGTTCGAGTGTATCAAAAGAGTGTATAACTGCAAGTGGTACACAATCAAAACAGCAAATATATTGTGCAATATATCTTGTTTATGTTACATGCAAAACTAATATAAATTTATGAATCATCGAAAAATTAAGAATATATAAAGAGAAGCGCTATGCTATGGATTGAGATACTGGCTGTTGTTGTGATTTGGTTAAGTTTTTGGTCTTTGATTCCGCGTGATGAGTGGTGGTTTCGAGGTGCCGATTTTCCAAGACTACAAATTTTAGCCCTAGGCTTTATCGCATTTATCCTCCTGTTGATTTGGGATGGGGAATGGGATTTAAGACGCCAAGTCATATTTGTTGGATTAATTGCTGCATTAGCATATCAATTGAAGATGGTTTTGCCTTATACCTTAATTTGGAAAAAACAGGTGAAACAGGTCCAACCAGATCAACTTGATCCATCAAAGCAAATCTCTTTAATTGTGTCGAATGTTTTAACACCAAATACAGAATATCATCGTTTGATTGAACAGATTCATCAGCATCAACCCGATATCGTATTGATGCTTGAAACAGACCAAACCTGGCAGAATGAACTTTCAGTCATCGAAGCGGATTATCCTTATCGTGTTCCAGTACCTTTAGATAATCTCTATGGAATGCATCTCTACAGTAAGTTGGAATTGAGTGATACCGAAGTCAAATTCATACTGAGTAATGAGATTCCTTCTATTCATACCACAGTGAAATTACGTTCTGGACAGCCAGTTCAATTATATTGTTTACATCCCAAACCGCCGAGTCCAACTGAAGCCAAAGACTCTACATTACGTGATGCTGAATTGTTGATTGTGGGTGATCAAATTAAAGACTTGGATGAAAGTTGCATTGTCATGGGAGATCTAAACGATGTGGCATGGTCTCGTACCACACGACTATTTCAACGTATCAGTGGTTTATTAGATCCGCGTGTTGGACGTCATTATGTCAATACCTTCCATGCGGACTATCCGCTATTACGATGGTCACTCGATCATGTATTCCACAGCACTGATTTTGCTTTGGTGAAAATGGAGCGATTACCGCATATTGGTTCGGATCACTTTCCTGTGTACGTTGTTTTACAAACTGGACGAAAATTTGAGCAAGTACAGCAAGAATTAGAACAAACGGATGCTGATGAGCAAGAGGCTCAGGAGGCGATTCAAGAAGGTATTGCGAAAGCTGAGAAAGAAGAGAAACAAGTGACAGATGAAATTGCGCAAGATTATAAAGATGGCAAACAAGTGTGAATGGATGCGTGTAAGAAATTGCTTACAATGAATGTGTCTGTTGACCCATAGTCACGAAGCAAGCTTAAGCGTAATCTAAGCTTATCGGCACAGGGAGTGGGAATGGAATGATCCCAATATGGAAGACGACGCCGATGGAAAATCATCATGGAGATGATGTAGGAAAGGAAAGCCAATAAAACAATAATATGATTTTTGAAAAGCACAACCTCATCGACCCGAGTTCTACAGGATGTAGAACTCGGGTTTAGTTTATGGTGGGTTTAACTGTTTAAATGCATACAGGTCGAATGAATTAAATCTCGTTATTCAGCTCTAATCTTTTATTAATGCTATGATTTGCCAAAATGAAAATATTGAGCAGATGGAGTATGACTTTGTTTCTTAAAAATATGAAAGACATAACTACAAGCAAATCCTTCGCTTCGATCGTTGTGTTAAATGTACTAATGAGTACCAACGTTTTTGCACAAGAAGCTGATGAAAAAATGATGGATGCGGTTGCATCTCAAGAACAGGTCGCGAACACTGAAGCTAAAGAAGCTAAAGAAGCTAAAGAAGCTAAAGAAGCTAAAGAAGCTAAAGAAGCTAAAGAAGCTAAAGAAGCTAAAGAAGCTAAAG
>NZ_JBWYIQ010000010.1:0-89946 GCF_056779795.1 Acinetobacter sp. ANC_7682
GAGATAAACTCAGTGCAAGGAGTTTTGATAGCCAAGTGAATGAGATCCATGCACGTGTAGCAGTCCTTAACAGATTTACGGAATTAGGTCGCCCACTTACCCAAGTTACGCCTTAAATTTGGCTCAATTAGGGGCGCTTTGCATTTCAAATCTTTGTGCAACAAAGCCCTCCTAGATCCACAATCTACCACTGATATTACAAATGGCTCAGGGATAGCAGTAAGCGTTTTGACAATTATTTCATTGTTAGTATCGTTGGCTATTGGTGGATTTGTTGAAGGTTAATTGGCTCAAGCTGATGGTGCAATCCATGGCTTTATTGTCTGGTCACTTTCATTGCTGTTAGGTATCTGGTTTGGTGCAATGACCATTAGCGGCGCGGCAAAAATTACTGGTAGTGCGATTAGTTCAGTCAGTAGTGCTGCGGGTAGTGTAGTAACAGGAATTGGTCAAGGTGGCATTAATTTAACTCAGATCGGAGTTCAAGCATTTGAGGAGTTAGTTCCTTTACCAAAGCTCGAAAATAGTGATGAAAAGATGTCTGAAGCATTGTACAAAACTGGGATTGAGGAATTGCAACCCGAATTCTTAAAAGCGCAGGGTGAATGGGCAAAGGAGCAAATTAAGGTTGCCGCAAAAGAGTTGATGATTCATCCAGATAACAGTGATGCTATTATTCAAAAGTTATCAGAACAATTAAAAACTCGTGCACAATCTGTGACTGCTTCAATTAATAAGAATGAAGTCAGTGCTGCTTTAGCGAAAAATTCATCTCTAACTCCGCAAGAAGCGAATCAAGCTGTCAATAATTTCCTTATACAGCAGAATAAATTCTTTAACGATTTAGAGGCGAATATTCAATCTGCTAAATTAAAATATGCTGAACTTAAAGATCAAGCACATGAAAAAGCAGCTGATGCGACTAAAGCTGCTGCAAAAGCTGCTTTATGGTCATTTATTGGTATATTGATTGGATTGATTGTGACGATTTTTGCTGGACGTTTTGGTGTAAATCATTCAAATAATCGTTCACGTTATTTGGCTTAATTCTGAGCTTAAATTTAGAAATAAACGTTGCCCCATTAGGGTCGACTTTTTTAATAAGGTTTTTGTCTGTATTCGCGAAACCTATTCTTATCTATAAATAAAAAAGTTCAATTGTATTTTTTTAATACAGTTGTTGAAAAGTGTTAAAGTGACTTCACATCACATATTGAAAGTATTAAATTAAAAATCACAGTAGGTTGTAAATATTCAACGCTACTGACGAGTTGGACGGATCAATGACAGTTAGTTGAGTTCAGTTGAACAATAAATCTAACACTAGCCTTCCAACATAAAGCCCGCGTAAAGCGGGCTTTTTCATATCGGAATTATGCTTTAAACATGACCTCAACATCATATTTTCGAAATTCACTGAGCAGTTCTTGAATGATCGATCCACCCGTTTGTTCTGAAGCATTGAGCAGGACTTCTTTATTTTCAAGGCTATCAAAGCATTCTATGTGATTGATTTGCCATTGATGTTCTTGATCAGCTTGCTCAATGATAATACGTCGAGGCTGCAACGAGCCATCTGCTTGACGCGGAATAACATTGGTAATGGCGAGCTGGATTTTCTCCACCTGGTCATGGGCATGCAAGAAGGTGAGTACCCAATTTCCGACTTTTTTAAGATACATAGGATTATCTAAAGGATCAAATTCTAGAATTTGGCTGAGTTTAGACATAAGGCACCTATTTATACCGTTGTTGTATGATCGCATTAATATATTTATGACAACGATGTTCTACTTCGCCTTAGTCTAATAGCGGATGAGGTGGGCAGTGTTGAATGAATAAAAATAATAAAAAATATTTGATTATCATGTGCTTATATTATTTTAATTATTGGTGTAAATTTTAGTTTAATCGTTTAAAAGTATTAAAAAAATAGTTAATTTCTCACTTTGAGCTTTAGGTTCAAAGTGAGAGTCTTGAAATATTGCTTAAAGCGTATCAATTAAAGTTTTTTCTAAGGCTTTTTTCAAATAGGGATCCAAGTCTTGTTGTCTTAGTAACCATGAAACATAATCACTTGGAAGATCTACAATGGCTGTCCCACGATGTTTACCGAAGTTAATTGTACGTGGAATACGTGCATCTTCAGATACTTCATAGAGTTCTTCAATGTTTTGAATACCCAAATGATGAATAATGTGCATTAAGATATTTGCAGTCAAAATAATATCTGCGTCAGCTCGATGGGCACCTTTTAACATCTCTCTGGCTTTGCTACTGCCTTTACTAATCATATAAATTAAAGCAGAAATGTTGTGTGCTTCTGCATGAGGCCAAACTAGTCGAGAAAGAGCGAGTGTACAGATGGCTTTAATATGACTTGTTTCAACGCCGCATTGCTGAATAGCTCGAATATCATAATCAATATTATGACCAATAATATACGTCGTTTCTTGAGGTAACTCGAAAGTTCCGAAGTTGGGTTGATCTACTAAATCGCTTTCAAGAATATGATGAACCGCCATTGCAGCATAGGAAATTTTTTCGTCACCAATGCTATATAGTTGGTCAAAGATTTGTTCGCGATCAAGACTTAATTTGCCTTGTTCAATCTGAATAGGAGCATATGCAATTTCTATGGGCAAACCATTTAATGTATGGGTTTCAGTATCCAAGATAATGACTTGCATGCAAATGTCCAAGTAAATGATAAAGATGTAATTAATTTAACATTTTCAAATCTGAGCTCACAGTAATAAAGTCAATGAATTGTATAAATTATGCTGAATTGAACGAATTATGGGAATTATTTAGATAAGGTGCTCATTTAAAGAAATTTCATTTTCTATGATATTGACGCTGCAAGTTTAGACTGTACATTGTTAAAAATAATTTTCAAAAATGAATAAATTTAAAAAGAATAGTCATAATTCAGATATTTGTTTTTAATAGTAATAGATTGAACACACAAGAATTAATCAAATTTAATTGCAAACTGTTTAAACTTCATTCTCGAAATTTAACAAGTTCATGTTACAATACGCGCCAATCTTAGCACGGCTTAAAAGCCCTACATTAATAGGACCTCGCTAATGTTTGCCAATATCTCTATTGCTGACTTTGATCCAGAATTAGCTCAAGCTATTACGAGTGAAGATGCTCGTCAGGAAGCTCATATTGAGTTAATCGCTTCAGAAAACTATTGCTCTCCAGCAGTAATGGAAGCTCAAGGTTCAAAACTCACTAACAAATATGCAGAAGGCTACCCAGGCAAACGCTACTATGGCGGTTGTGAATATGTAGACGTGATTGAACAATTGGCAATTGACCGTGCTAAAGAACTCTTTGGTGCTGATTACGCGAACGTTCAGCCTCATGCTGGTTCTCAAGCAAACTCTGCAGTTTATCTAGCGCTTCTTAACCCAGGCGATACTGTTTTAGGTATGAGCTTAGCTCACGGTGGTCATTTGACTCACGGTGCTAAAGTTAGCTTCTCTGGTAAAACATATAATGCGATCCAATACGGTTTAAATCCAGAAACGGGTGAAATCGATTACGAAGAAGTAGAGCGTTTAGCTGTAGAACACAAGCCACGTATGATTGTTGCAGGTTTCTCTGCTTATAGCCAAATCGTTGATTGGCAGCGTTTCCGTGAAATCGCAGACAAAGTAGGCGCTTATCTATTCGTTGATATGGCTCACGTTGCTGGTCTTGTTGCTGCTGGTGTTTATCCAAGCCCAGTTCAAATTGCTGACGTAACAACAACGACGACTCACAAAACACTTCGTGGCCCACGTTCAGGTTTAATCCTTGCAAAAGCAAACGAAGAGATTGAGAAAAAACTTCAATCTGCTGTATTCCCAGGTAACCAAGGTGGTCCTTTAGTTCACGCTGTAGCGGCTAAAGCGATCTGCTTCAAAGAAGCAATGGCTCCTGAATACAAGGCATACCAACAACAAGTTGTGAAAAACGCGCAAGCAATGGCTGAAGTGTTAATCGAACGCGGTTATGACGTTGTTTCAGGCGGTACGAAAAACCACTTGTTCTTGTTGTCTCTCATCAAACAAGACATTACTGGTAAAGACGCTGATGCTTGGTTAGGTGCTGCTCACATTACTGTGAACAAAAACTCTGTACCAAACGATCCACGTTCTCCGTTTGTGACGTCTGGTATCCGTATCGGTACTCCAGCTGTAACAACTCGTGGTTTCGGTGAAGCAGAAGTACGTGAACTTGCAGGTTGGATCGCGGATATTTTAGATTCTAAAGGCGACGAAGCTGTCATCAATTCTGTGAAAGCTAAAGTTGAGACTGTATGCGCTAAATTCCCAGTTTACGCAAAATAATCTTCGACTTGAGAAAAGCCCCCTCAAGGGGGCTTTTTTATTGAATATTGGAATGTCAAATCTGTCATTTTTCAATAGTTCTGATATAACTGATGTATCTATTAATTATTCAATTGTCGTTATACATTTGAATTGGAGCAGAAAATGAGCCATCCAAATATTATTATTTCTGAACAAGATTTAAATCGTTTAGAAACCATGTTGGAGCATCAACCACAGTTGACTTCAACGATGGAACATTTAGAAAACGAGTTGGCTCGTGCTGAAGTAGTACAGCCTAAAGATATCCCTGCCAATGTAGTGACGATGAATGCTAAAGTGCTGATAACGGTTGCACCATCGACTGAACCTACAGAGATTGTGCTGGTATATCCCCATGACTTTAAAGGTGAAAAGGGGCAGGTTAATGTGATTGCACCCATTGGCGCAGCAATCTTAGGTTTGGCGGAAGGACAGGAAATTGAATGGCCTCAGCCTGATGGGCAAACAATGAAAGTAAAAATTGATAAAGTGCTCTATCAGCCTGAACGTGAGGGTATATATCTTTAATTAAAAAAATAAAGCCTCTTATAGAGGCTTTAAACTTTTATTGTTTCATGGTGGTTTGTTGCATATATTTATTTAAATAAGTTTCACGTATTTCCTTGCGCTGCTCGGCAGTCGTCGCGTTCATCATTTTTTTACGTAAATCATTTCGTTCACTTGAACTCATCTGTTGCCAAGTTTCACGCATTTGTATCTTTTCTTGTTCAGGCAGTTTAGTAAACCAATCCATTCTTTGCTGTAGAACAACACTTTGTTCTTCAGGAATTTCTTTCAAATTTTGATAGCGTTTAATCAGTGCTTTTTGTTCATCTTCAGAAAGAGATTCCCAAGATTCATTAAGTTCAGAATTATTGTCTTTCGAGAAGATCCAAAAACGTTCATAGCCTGCAAAACTGGTTTGTAAAAAACCTAATGTGCAGAGTGCAATTGCTAAGCCTTTAGCTGCCATGAGCTGATTTATCCTCACCAAAAACAGATAACATTTCTAGATCTTCCATCATTTGCGGAGAAAGTTTAGGGGTGACAATCACTTGTTGTGGGCTTGGAGCTTCTTCCAAATCAAATGCATTTGGAAGTACCACAAATCCTGTGATCGCGGCTGCTAATGCAAAACCAGTAACTTTCCAAGTCATCAACTGAGAAAATAACGGTTTGTCTTTAATCTCATCGAGTACATGCTCCATCACGACCGCTTTATTGCGATGTTGTGATGCCAGTACATTCAATTTTTCAGTCACTTGTTTCGTAAATTCATCATGATTCATCCGATGATCCCCCGTCAATTGGGTTTAAGTGAGACAAAGCAGATCTTAAGCCCTGTATAGCTCGATGGTAATGGGTCTTTACACTGCCTTCTGAACAATTCATGATTTCGGCTGTGGTTTGTGTATCAAACCCTTCCCATGCTCTCAACATAAATGCTTGTTGTTGGCGAACAGGTAACTTAGAAATTGCATTTTGAATCTCCTCAACAGCCATCTCTTGTGCAAGAAATTGCAGCGGATTAGGTGTTGATTCATCCACAATATTGATGGTTTCGTCATCATCTTCATCGTGGTTATTTTTTTTAAATAACGAGAATGGAAAAGCCCGTCGAGATTCTTTACGACGCCAATCCTGAAGTTTGTTATTTAAAATGGTATAGAAAAGGGGATACCACTCTGCAGTGGATTTATCAGCATAAGATTTATGCAAAGATATAAAAGCTTCTTGGACTAAATCCATGGCAATGCCATTGTGTCCTTGAGTTGCACTTTCCATCATCACCAATGCACGCCCAGTGACGTCTTGCATAAAATATTTAAGACGTTGTTCGGCCGTATTCAAAAGAACACTCGAATCTTCAGGCTTGACTTTTTTTGGTGCTAAATCCATAGAGATGGAAAATCCCGTCATTGGGTACCCACCATTATTTTCTAATCGTTATTTATATAACGTCAAAACATAATGGTAGGTTGACAATCTAAGCAACTATTTTTTAGCAGTTTAATAGATTTTTTTATTTTCAGTGGTTTCGTTAATATATTTTAACGAATCATATCCGTTGGCGTACCATTTCAAAGAAACAAATCGATCCGGCAACTGCAACGTTTAATGATTCTTGACCACCCGGTTGGGGAATGGTAATTGCTGAAGCATGTGCTAGGGCATATTCCGAAACGCCTTGACCTTCATTGCCCAGTACCCATACGCAAGCTTGAGTTAAGTCTTTTGCATATAAACTTTCTGATTCATGTGAGCTCGTGACATACACGGGAATTTTGAATTGAGACAGCACATCTTCAAGCGCAACGTTTTCATAGGTTTTTAATGAAAAGTGCGCACCCATTCCTGCTCGTAATACGCGAGGAGACCACAAAGATGCTGAACCTTTGGTGCAAACAATTTGTTCAATACCTGCAGCCGCAGCTGAACGAAGTAATGTACCCACATTGCCTGGATCTTGAACATTTTCAAGAATTAAAGTGTCTTGAGTATAATCTAGAGCATCACGTTGAGTTGGTAAATCTACAATCGCTAAACATGCTAAGGTGGTTCCTAGCGTGCTAATGTCTTTATAGAGTGATTCACTAATAACAAACACTGAACCTGTATAGTGTTGTGCGATTTCGTCAAAATCGGCGTGTTCCATTGCTTTTTCAGTGGTAAAAATCGAATTCAGCTTACGATTTTTTTCTAACCAAGCTAAGCACAAATGTGTGCCTTCTAGAACAGTTTGGCCTTGCTTTTTACGGTAACTATTTTGATCAATTAAACCACGTAAATGTTTAATTTTCGGGTTGTCTTTAGATTCTAAAAAGATAATGGCCATTCAGTTTGACTTCCATGAGAGCCTAAATCAATAGGCTCTCAATTGTAAAATTATTGATGATAAGCAGTAACAAGCTCAACTTCATTTTTTGAACCAATAACGACTGGTACACGTTGGTGAAGTTCAGTCGGTTGGATTTCCATAATACGCACGCGACCTGTTGTAGAAGCACCACCTGCTTGTTCCATGAGCATACTCATTGGATTTGCTTCATACATAAGACGTAGACGACCAGCTTTCTTAGGATCTTTGGTATCGTAAGGATATAAGAAGATCCCACTACGGCAAAGAATACGGTGGATATCACCAACCATGCAGGCAACCCAGCGCATATTAAAGTCTTTTTCACGTACAGATGTTTTACCCGCTTGTAGCTCACCAATATAGCGTTGAACAGGTTCTTCCCAATGACGTTGGTTTGAAGCATTAATGGCGTATTCTTTTGTATCGGCATCCACTTGGATATTTTCAGTCGTCAACAGGAATGTTTTTGACTCTGGATCAAATGTAAAGAAAACAGTACCTGCACCAACGGTTAATGCCATCATAGTTGATGGGCCATATAACACATAACCAGCTGCGACTTGTTCAGTGCCTGCTTGAAGGAAATCTTCTGCTTGTGTCACTGAATTTTTGGCAGGCAAGATAGAGAAGATGGTGCCAACACACATATTGATATCGATATTACTTGAGCCATCTAGTGGATCGAATAAAACTAAATACTTACCGTTCTCTTGTGCTGGGGTAAACTCATCGAGTTCTTCAGAAGCTAAACCGCCTACATTTTCGTTGTTTTTTAGCGCATCAATTAAATAGTCATTTGAAATAACATCTAATTTTTTTTGCGCTTCACCTTGTACGTTTTCATTACCAGCACTACCTAACACACCCGCTAAGGCACCCTTTTGCAATGCTGAATCGATGGTTTTACACGTTTCAGCAATGGTTTCAATCACATTAGAGAGTTCAGGCGTTAGATTTCCTTGTTGTTGTGCAAGATATTGTGACAAGGTGAGGTATGACATTACAAGGACGCTCCTAAAAGCTTTAAAAGAATAAAATTTAGATCTTGGGCTATTTTAGATGAGTTCAGTGCAAAATAGAAATTATCCTGCGTTATTTGTGGTGATTTTGCACTTGCCAGAGTTTTAGAACATGGTATGTTGATAGGAGGATGATTTTAAAAGGAGCTTTAAAATGAGCATTCAAAAGTTTGAAGCAACTCCAACGCCAGGTGAGGCAATCGACTTAAACGAAATTAGTTCAGAGAGTTCCAAGGAAGCATGGAAACAGTACGAGGCTAAACCTGAATATAAAGAGTTTAATAAGCATGACATGATTGAGTCTATGCAAGTGCCCATGCCAGACTCGCAAAGGTCTTAAACCTGATATAAAAAAGCGCTCGAATTGAGCGCTTTTTTTGCATTCATTAGCGAAGAAGTGGTGGCACTGCTTCATAATTGAGTTCTACACGACGGTTTTCTTTCCAAGCAGCTTCATTGTTACCTGTATTAATTGGCATTTCTTTACCATAACTCACAGCTTCGAGTTGGTCTGGATTTACACCATTTGTAACCAAATAACTTTCAACTGCTTTGGCGCGTCGCTCACCCAAAGCCATATTGTATTCACGCGTTCCACGTTCATCGGTATGACCAGTTAATGCGATTTTAGAGTTTGCATTTGCCAATAAAAATTGTGCATGTGCTTGGAGGGTTTGATAGTCCTCAGTAGATAGCTCACTGCTGTCATAATCAAAGTGAACAACACGTTTAGCCAAGAAAGCTTTATTGGCTTCAGTTACCCCTTTAGCAGAAGCACCCGTTAAGTTTTGAGCATTTAATGCTGCATCTTCACTGAGACCAGTCGTATTCACAGAGGTGGACGTTGATGGTGGTGTCATCGTAGTGGTATCTGTAGTTGCTGGTTTACGGCTTGCGCAACCCGTCATTACTAAACTTACAGCAATGAGTGGAAGAGCAAACGTTTTAATCGCGTTCATGTTCATCTCCTTGAAAGATTAAATTCGATTATTTAGGTGCCCAAGCAGGTTCACGAACTTCACCTTGTTCGCTAGGTAGGTTCATGCGGAAGCGACCGTCTGTAGACATAATCGATAACAATCCACGGCTGCCTTCACGTGTCGCATACACGACCATTTGACCATTTGGTGAAAAGCTTGGTGATTCATCTAAACTGGTTGGCGTTAAAATGTTCGTGATTCCAGTTGAGATTTCTTGAATTGCTACCTTATAGTTGCTGCCTGAAGGGCGATGTACTAAAGCAACATATTTACCATCGGCACTTAAACTGCCACGTGCGTTGAATGCTCCGCGGAAAGTCAAACGTTTTGTTGAACCATCAGCAAATGTGTAATGATAGATCTGTGCTGAACCACCACGGTCTGAGGTAAAGATAAAACCTTTACCATCTGGGGTATAGCGAGCTTCTGTATCAATTGCTGTATTATTTGTCATACGCTTCACTTGGCGCGTATTTAAATCCATTTGATAAATTTCAGGGTTGTCATGCATTGAAGCAGTGAACAACATGCTTTTACCATCAGGGGAAAAACTTGGCGCACCGTTTAAGCCACGGAAGCCAGCTAATTTTTCACGTTGTCCAGTCGCTAAATCTTGAACATAGATCGCTGGACGTTTGGTTTCGAATGAAACATAAGCGATTTTTTTGCCATCAGGCGTCCAAGCAGGGGATAAAATTGGATCGCGCGAACTCAATACAGTGCGTGGTTGTTCGCCGTCCGTATCTGCGATTTGTAAAGTGTAGCGATTATCAGGAGTCGCAGGATTTCGCAAAACATAAGCGATGCGACCACTAAAGTCACCAGGAATACCTGTTAATGCTTGGTAAATCGCATCACTAATCATATGTGCTGCAGATCGAATGCGTGATGGTGGTACAGTTAATAGTTCATTGAGCAAATATTGTTGTTTTTGGACATCATAGAGTTGGTAATGAACAGCCAATGAACCATCAGGATTGGTTTTAACTTCACCATTCACAACATAAGGTACGCCTGCAGATTGCCAAGCAGCACCATTGGCTTGATTGATGGTTGCTGTTGCAGGTAAATTTTTAGATGAACTGGTAAAGCGACCTGAACGGTTTAAATCTTGCTCTACAACAGGGTATAAGCGTTGATCACCTACGAATGGCACGATAGCAATTTTGGGTGCTTCTTCAGGTGCTTTAGCAATTTCAAGATGAAGCTGTGCATAAGAGGTCGTAATGAGAGCAGGGCTAAATGCTGCCAAAATTGCTAAACCGAGAAGATGTTTTGAGATCATTTTCATGAGAGGTCACGTACTCAAGATACTAATTTTTCGAATATTCTAGCTTTTTAGCATATAGCTCCGTACCGAATCTATATAAAGCGTGTAATTATCCGCAATTCATGAAAAAACCTTTCGACGAATCGAAAGGTTTTTTTATTATTTCACGGTGAATGAAGAAGTGAAACTACGAGCTTCACGCCTTGCATCAGGATCGGATGGCATCGGATATGGTGCTGCTGCACGAACAGCCTGTTCGACACTGGCTTTGACATCTGGATCTGATGCATTGACGATGACCGAAGTCACAGAACCACTGTCAGATAATGTCACGCGTGCTGTCGCTTTTTGACCTGAAGAGCCTATTGGCATTCTCCAAGCACCTTTAATTTTTTGCTCAAAGTCTCTTTTTGCTGAAGAAGCGATGCGTTTAGATTCAGCTTTTTTGTTGGCTGCTTCTTGTCTAGCTTTTTCAGCGGCAGATTCTCGAGCTTCAGCTTCGGCACGCTCTTTGGCTTCAGCGTCTGCTTTTCTTTGTGCTTCCTGACGAGCTTTAGCATCAGCCTCTTGTTTAGCTTTGGCATCAGCTGCAGCCTTAGCTTTACGATCAGCATCCTGTTTGGCTTTTGCATCTGCTTCCGCTTTAGCTTTACGATCAGCATCTTGTTTGGCTTTGGCTTCAGTAGCAGCTTTGGCTTTCCGATCGGCTTCTTGTTTGGCTTTAGCATCGGCCTCTGCCTTAGCTTTCCGGTCAGCTTCTTGCTTAGCTTTGGCTTGAGTTGCCTCAGCTTTAGCTTTTCGATCAGCTTCTTGTTTCGCTTTTAAAGCAGCATCAGCTTTCGCTTTTTGCTGTTGTTCCTGTTTTGCACTTTGCTCTGCTGCTTTGGCTTTTTGGGCGGCCTCAGCTTTAGCTTTACGATTCGCTTCTTGAGTTGCTTGACGTTGTGCTTCAGCCGCTGCTTTACGTTCGGCTTCTTGTTGAGCTTTAACCGCAGCCGCTTGCTCAGCTTTACGGTCGGATTTTGGCTCTTCAACTTTTGGTTGAGCTGGAGGAGGTACAGCAGGTGCAACAGGAATCACTGGTGAATTTTGAATCGGCTCATTGGTCTGTTGAACATTTTCTTGAACGTTCTGGTGCGCTGTATCTGAATGATCAGATTCAACCAATAGCGTGGGTTCAGGTGGTACTAGATCCTCAGGTTTCACTAAAACTGTTTTAACAGTTTTAGTTGGCTCAGGAGGTTGAGTCAATCCAAGAAACAATAAGCCTGTGATCGCAATCACATGGACCGCAACAGTGAATCCGATTGCAATTTTCTTTTCTTTTGAAAAGCGGGAGTTAGATTCTTTCATAGCTTATTGAATCGGTTTGGTCAGCAAGCCAACTTGATTGATCCCTGCATCTTGTAAGTTAGACATGAGCGTCATCACCTCACCATAAGGTCTAGTGTTATGACCATTAATGACGACACTAAATTGTTTATTCTCACGTTCAGCAGTTTGTTGTGCATCACGAAGTGTCTGTTGTAATTCCTGCAAGCTCAGTGGACTTGGTTGGCTACCCTTGTATTCTAAAAAGTATTGTCCTTGTTGATCTAAAGTCACCATAGCTGGTGCATCCTTAGATTCAATCGGTACACTGTTTGCTTCAGGTAAATCAACTTTTATGCCACTTGTGATCATTGGTGCAGTCACCATAAAAATCACCAAAAGTACTAACATTACGTCAATATAAGGAACTACATTCATGTCACTGTTAAGTGGTTTTTTGATGCGTTGGAAACGCCCTGAACGACGAACGGCCATTTATTCAGCTTCCTGTGTAGAACCCACAGAACGACGTTGTAAAAGCGCCACCATTTCTTCAGCAAACAAGGAGCGATCTGAGTAAATTTCTTCACTTTTGGCCGTATAGTGGTTGAATGCAAGTACTGCAGGAATCGCGGCAAATAAACCAATAGCAGTCGCAATGAGGGCTTCCGCGATACCTGGTGCGACAGTTGCTAGTGTCACTTGATCAACTTGGGCTAAGCCGATAAAAGCATTCATAATGCCCCAAACTGTACCAAATAAACCAACATAGGGTGCAACTGAACCAATACTCGCAAGCGCACTGAGACCTTGTTCCATACGGCTCTGATCTCGGCTTAAACCCACCCCAAGAATACGCTCTGTGCCATCAATGACTTGTGCTGTTTCTGCTTTGGTTTTTTTGAGTTTGAGAAACTCTGCAAAACCAAGATAAAAAACATCTTCCAAACCTTCACGCTTAGAGTTGACTTGAGCATTGTTATATAAGGTGTTGAGTTCTGCACCAGACCAAAAAATCTTCTGAAAATGATCATCGCCTTGGCGAGCTTTCTTAAACGTCATATGTAACTTGGCAATAAGGTACCAGCTAAAGAGTGAAGCCAGTACCAACACCAGCATGACCAGTTGTACGACTGGACTCGCTTGAAGAATTAAATCTGTGACGTGAAGTGAAGATTCGAGTTGTGTTGCCATAGTTACATGTGCCAATCATATTTTTATGCGTGGGCTAATTCTTTTTCGATTAGATCACGGATTTCATTTGGAATTCTCAGCGGTTTCATTTCAGCGCTAATACACGCCAATTCTACTTCCCCTGAAGCTAGCATGATTTCACCACGATAAATATTTTGTTGCAATACAAAAGACGTTGCTTTACACGAAACTACACTTGCTGTAACAGTAATTAAGTCATCCATTAATATTGGACGTGAATATTTAAGCGCTAATTTATGCACGACAAAATTGTAATCTTTTTGATGCCAGTAATGTGAAATCCCTGAAGCGCGTAACCATTCTGTACGTGCGCGTTCCATAAAGCGAATATGATTGGCATGATAAACAATGCCTCCTGCATCTGTATCTTCAATATACACTCGGATTTGAAATTCAAATTTGTTCGCCATACAGGTGTTCCATTACTTTAAATAGTCCAGTGTTTTGCAACATTCTTGACAAAGAATGCGAAACGCTGATTGATACAATGTTTGAAAGGCTTGAAGTTTAGCACTCCATTTTTACAGACCAATGGCACAAGATTTCAAAAATAGCTGTAGATTGGGCGAAATATTTTAAGATGAAAATGCAGATCTAATTGAATTTTATTCATGTTTGGCATAGGGCTTGCTTAAATAATTTCACATGAAATTTATAGTTGGATTTGGGTGTATGTTAAAAAAGTTAGCTTTATCGATTTCGATTGCTACATCGATATTAAGCCTTTCGACCATGAGTTTGGCTGAAGATTTTAAAATTTTAAAACAGATTGAAAGCAAGCCAACTTTACTAAAAAAAGGTGAGTATGCTGGACACTATTATATTCCAAGCACACTCAATACCATTCAATGGGGTTATCTACCGAATAAAGACGCCAAGCCAGTTTTAACGGTTCCATCAGGGAGTCTTGTGACTTTTGATACAGTGTCACATGAAGGTTTATTAGAAGATCAAGGGCGTGATGCTGAAAAATACTTTACATCTAAAGGTGTTAAAAAAGAGCACATTTTAGATGAAGCGAAATTGATCACCCGCTCTAATTTAAAGCATGATTTCCATAAAGATGGCCCACACATTATTACTGGTCCGATCTACGTTGAAGGTGCAATGCCGGGAGACGTGCTTAAAGTTGAAATATTGAAAATAGAACCGCGTGTTCCTTATGGTGTTATTTCAAACCGTCATGGTAAAGGTACATTGCCTGAATTCCCTAAACGTCAAAAACATGATCATGCTTCGCCAGAAAATCCAGATGCTTATGGCAATGTTTCAGTATTTACACCCATTGCTCAAAATAAAGAGGGTGTATGGGAGGGGGTGATTCAAACAGAATCTGGTAAAGCGATTCGTTTTCCATTAAATCCGTTTATGGGAACCATGGGTGTTGCACCGAATACCAGCGAACCTGTTCACTCAGTTCCACCCTCATTTTATGGTGGAAATATTGATATTAATGATTTAACTGCTGGGGCAACCGCTTATTATCCTGTTCAAGTTCCAGGTGCATTATTCTACACAGGTGATAGTCATTTTGTTCAAGGTGATGGTGAAGTTGCATTAACTGCTTTAGAAGGTTCAGCGCGTGCAACGTTTAAAATTAGTGTGTTAAAAGCGGGTAAAGATCATATTCCAGGTAAGCAACTTTCTCAGCCATTAGGTGAAAACGATCAATTTTGGATTACACCTGGCTTAGATGAAGATTTGGATGAAGCAATGCGTAAATCTACGCGTGAAGCAATCAATTTCTTAGTAAATGAATATGGCATAAGTGAAGAAATTGCATATGCTTATCTCAGCGCTGCGACTGATTTTGAAGTTTCTCAAGTTGTAGATAAAACCAAAGGCATCCATGCGATGATTCGTAAAGCAGATTTTAAAGAGTTCATCGAGCAGAAATAAATTTTTGAAATAAAAAAATCCTCCATCAAGGAGGATTTTTTTTGACTGCTGGAGTGTATCTTTGATGCCATGAATGAACTCCCTTCATTCTCAACTCCTTTATAAATTCATGTATATGTGAGAATTAGAGTTAATTTAGTGAAAACATGAATTTTTTTATTTAAAAAATAAATATTTATATAAAAAACATGTAGTTAAATTTTGGCACGCTCCTTGCGAAGTATCTGGTGGCTTAGATAGGACATTTAAGCATAAGGATAATTTAAGAACACTGGAGACGTTTCATGGATAATTTAAGTATTTTAACAAAAGGTGTGGACACCTTAGTGACGGTCGTTGGTGCAGGGTTTACTGGACTTTATGCCTTATTCAAACTGCGTGATCAGATGAAAGTTCCAGTACGCGTTTTTGAAAGTGCACCGGATGTCGGTGGAACTTGGTACTGGAATAATTATCCCGGTGCACGTTGTGATATTGATAGTGTGCATTATTCCTATTCATTTGATGAAAAATTACAGCAAGAATGGACCTGGAGTGAGAAATTTGCAGCCCAGCCAGAAATTCTACGATATCTCAATCATATGGCAGATCGCTTTGACCTGAGAAAGTACATCACCTTCAATACCAAAGTCACGTCTGTGGTCTGGAATGAACAAGAAAAAAATTGGACAGTAACGACCAATCAGGGTGAAGTCATTAAATCTCGTTTCTTTATTTCTGGTGTAGGGACATTGTCCGTGCCGAAAAAACCGGAATTCCCAGGTGTAGAAAACTTTAAAGGTCCAACACTGATTACCGGCAACTGGCCAAAACAACCAATCAGCTTGAAAGGCAAACGTGTTAGTGTAATTGGCACTGGTTCTACGGGTATCCAGCTCATTACGGAAATTGCCAAAGAAGTCGGTGAGTTATATGTGTTCCAGCGTACACCAAACTACTCCACTCCATTAGGTAATGGGCCTACTCAGGCAGAGGAAGATCTCGAGAACAAGGCCAAATATACATTAATCCGACATAATGCCCGCAATCATTTCCTGGGGGTGCCTTATAACGAAGTACAGCCTTCAGCACTGGCAGTTTCCGAAGAAGAACGTTTAAAAGTTTATGAAGACCGTTACCAGCGTGGTGGTTTCCGTCTGTTTATTGATAGTTATCAGGATATCTTGTTTGATCCGAAAGCCAATGAAACTGTATCCGAGTTTATTCGTCAAAAAATTCATGCTCGTGTGAAAAAGCCAGAAGTAGCAGATTTGTTGGTACCGAGAGATTATTGCTATGGCACTAAACGACCCCCCATGGAAAGTGGATATTACGAAGTATTTAATCAGGACAATGTGCATTTAATTGACGTTAAACAAACTCCAATTTCCCGTATTGATGAGAATGGTGTTGTGGTTGGTGATCAGTTGCATGAGGTGGATGTCTTGATTCTGGCGACCGGTTTTGATGCCATGACTGGACCATTATTTGCGTTAGGGATCCAAGGCAAGAACCATGAAAAACTGACTGAAAAATGGAAAGAAGGACCACGTACCTATTTGGGGCATACCGTGAGTGGATTCCCGAATTTATTTTTTGTGACAGGTCCACAAAGTCCTTCGGTGCTATATAACATGCCTTTAGCGATTGAAGATCATGTTGACCTTGCGACAGGCATTATCCAACACATGATTGATCATCAGTTACTTGAAGTTGATGCAGATGCTCAAGCGGAAGAAGAATGGGTGGATCATGCCAATGAGCTGGCTCAGGCAAGTCTGCTGCCAAATACGGATTCTTGGTATATGGGTGCCAATATTCCGGGAAAACCACGCCGTTGCCTGGTGTATTTAGGTGGAGCACCGAAGTATCGTGCGATTTGTGATGAGATGATTGCTAAAGGTTATCAGGGTTTTCATTTTAAAGCAGGCGATCCTAACAGTACTTTACTTCAACAAGTGTCTTGATCGGTCAGGAGAATTCATATGCCAATTACTCAAGAAATTGCAACTCTACTCGGTCAGATCCAAGAAGCAGGGGTGAAACCTTTTCATCAAAGTCAGGTAGATGAAGTGCGTGCAGTAGTTGAATCTTTCCAAAACATGCAAAAGCCGGTCGAGGTGAAAACCAAGACGACCGATGTTGAGTACCGCACAGGAACTTATCTGCGCATTTATCAGCCAGAACTTGCAGGAAAAACACTCCCTGTGCTGGTGTATTATCATGGAGGTGGCTTTGTCGCTGGTTCGCTGGCTGTAGCCGATGAAACTTGCCATGTGCTAGCGCAAATGAATCAGCATATTGTGGTGTCTGTGGATTACCGTTTGGCGCCTGAGCATCCGTTTCCAGCCGCACATGAAGATGCCAGACAGGGATTGGAGTGGGTGTTTCAACATATTCAAGAATATGGCGGTGACGAGAATTAAATCTCAGTCATAGGTGACAGTGCAGGAGGAAATCTTGCAACGACATCTGCATTATGGGCTGTATCACAGGATATGAAGATTGCCAAACAGATCTTAATATATCCAGTGATACAGCCTGAGATGGATTCTGCCTCAAGAAATGATGAAAATGGTTATCTAATTTCGCAACAGGATATGGACTGGTTCTGGAAAAATTATCAGATCCAAGATGGGCAGTCTGTTCAATATTCACCTTTACAGTATGACAATCTATCCGCTGCGCCAGAAACTTTAATTGTGACCACCGAATATGAAGTATCGCGGGATGATGCGGAATATTATGGATTCCGTTTAATCGAGCAAGGTATAACCACCACCATCAAGCGTATTCGGGGTGGTGTACATGGTATTTTCTGGCTATCTGCAGTCGTGCCTGAACACCAGACGATTCGGGAGGAAATTGCTTGATTTTTAAAGAAATAACTCCCATTCAAAACCAGCCAGTGAATGGCTGGTTTTCACATTTAAAGCGCATTAATCTTATCGATATGTGCTTGATATGCTCGATGAGATTGAAGAATGAATCAAAGGAGCAAAACGTAGTGTTTTGTAGTTTTGTCATCTTTGACACTGTATTTCTAAATTGGCGATCTATACACTGACCTAGAAACGTCTGCTTATTTATAAAAATAATAATATATTCAAATAGTTCAGGAAATTTGAAATTAATTGAGGGATGGAGTAATACTCAATGAAAAATTATATGGATATATCGGTTAGCGATTTTATTAGTAAAATTTCTTTTGATAGTGAGGACGGTAAAATCTGGTTCGATGGAGATCGATCACTTCTTTTTAATGCGAATAGTTTGTATACACTGAAGCATTTTTTAATTGATGAATATGGGATTGATCTAGCTAAAAAAGTTATCTATCGCTGGGGTTATGAAATTGGTAGTGAAGATGCTGTGCGAGCGCTCAAACTGCGTGCAGATGATCAGTTGTCAGCTTTTGTGGCCGGACCTCAACTGGCCAAGATTCGTGGCATGGTAAATGTTGATATTGAGACGCTGGATTTCAATCCCAAGCAGAACAAGTTTAAAGGTATATTCAAATGGAATGACTCCTATGAAGCCTATGCACAAATTAAGAACAGGTCTTACTCGACACACTGTTGCTGCTGGTGGTTGACGGGTTATTCCAGTGGTTATACCTCAAAATTTTTAAATGCTCCCTTTCATTATGTCGAAACACATTGTGTTGCCAAAGGAGATGAGTGTTGCCGGATTGAAAGCCATGAAGGTCAGGACCGTCATTTTGGCCTGAAATCTGAATATTTCATTGAAACTATTAAACCATTATTTTCCAACAGCTACTTTGATGCCATAGGAAAATCCAAGACCTTTGCCAGAGTGTGCCAGTTATTGCTCAAGGCAGCAGAGTCGGATATTACGGTATTGCTACAAGGCAGTACAGGGGTTGGGAAAGAAGCATTTGCGCGTGGTATCCATCAGAATAGTGCCCGTAAAGATAAAGAATTTGTCGCAATTAACTGTGCCTGTCTGCCAGAGCAACTGATTGAAGCGGAATTGTTTGGTAGTAATAAAGGCGCATTTACCGGGGCGACTGAAAACCGCATTGGTAAATTTGAACGGGCAGATGGGGCACCATTTTCCTGGACGAAATTATCGAGCTATCCCCTAAAGCGCAGGCGTCTTTGCTTCGTGTTTTGCAAACTGGAGAGTTTGAACGGGTGGGGGATACCAAGACCCGCAAGACCAATGTCAGGCTGGTGGTCGCTTGTAATGAAAGTCTGAAAAAAGCAGTAGATGAAGGACGTTTCCGCAGTGATTTATATTACAGGCTTGCCACTTATCCAGTATTAATCCCATCATTGAAAGAGCGTCGGGAAGACATTAATTTACTGCTGGAATATTATATTCGGTTCTTTGAAAAGCAGTACGAGAAGACCTTCAACGGATTTAGTGACCGGGTTTATGCTTTCTTCAACAGTTATGAGTTGCCAGGGAATATCCGCGAACTGCGAAATATTGTGGAACGGGCAGTGCTATTGTCCAATGATGCGCCATTGGACTTAGAAGACCTGATGTTGGAAGATAATGTAATTCAGAGCTTTGTTAGCCAGCATAAGCAGAAAGTGAATGGCATCAAAGGCATTGCTACTCATAGTGATCTGGATCAGTTAATTGAAAATCTGATGCACAATTCAGAACAGCTAGATATTGAATATGTCGAAGCCACAATTTTACAAACAGCTTTGCAAAAGTATCGCGGCAACGTGTCGAAAGCTGCACGTTATTTGAATATGACACGAAGTGCACTGGAATACCGGTTAAAAAAGCACGCAGTAATATAAGTTGAGGGTGTTTGGGTATGAAATATAGAGCCTTAGGATAAGGCCCTATATTTCTTTAAGCGATAATCCAATGTTGCCCGGCTAATGCCGAGTAAACGTGCTGCTTCGGAGACATTGTTCTGACTCTGTTGCATGGCTTGTACAATAATCTGCTGTTCGTAATGCTCCAATGAAAAGTCAGGAGTAAATAGTTCTGCAATTTTTTGTGAATTAAATGATTTGGAAGGGAATGTTTCCCGAGAGCTATTTGTCTCAGCGGCTACAACATCGGGAAATAAATCACGTAGTTTAATCTCTTGTTGATCATCTGTGAGTAGTGCTGCGCGTTCCAGCACATTCTCTAATTCACGGATATTGCCTGGCCAATTGTAATTTATAAAGAAATGTTTGGCTTTGTCACTCAGTCCTTTAAATTTTTTGTCATAGATATTTTCAAAGCGTTTAAGAAAATGACTGACTAGCAGGGGAATGTCCTCCCGCCGTTCGCGTAATGGCGGAATACGTACCGGAAAAATGTTTAGGCGAAAATACAGATCGGCACGGAATCGACCCTCTTTGACAGCTAATTCTAGATCTTCATTGGTAGCAGCTACCACTCTAACATCGACTTTTCGGGTCTGATAATCGCCTACACGCTCAAATTCACCTTCTTGCAGCATTCGTAATAAGGCTGCTTGGGCACGAGGGGATAACTCAGCCAGTTCATCCAGAAAAATCGTACCTTGATGGGCACGTTCAAATTTACCTATTCGTTGACTGACTGCTCCTGTGAAAGCCCCCTTTTCTACGCCAAAGAGCTCAGCTTCAATCAGGTCATGTGGGATACAAGCACAGTTAACTGCGATAAAAGGCTTATCTTTGCGTGGACTAGCATAGTGAATACCTCGTGCAAAAGCCTCCTTACCAACACCTGTTTCCCCAGACAGGAGTACGGCCACTTTACTGCCAGCCGCTTTTTTGAGGAGGTCACAGACATTGCGGTAAGCCGCAGATTCTCCGACCGCATTAAACATGCTGTAGTCGACCTCGGCACGAGTATAAATATCGTGCTTTAGCTGATTCAATTCAGCGCGTAATGCAATGATTTCGTCCGATATAGGGTCAGGAGACATAAATTGTACAAGTTCTTCGGCATTTTCCCATTCAGTTAAGGGTTTACCAATGATCCGACAATGATCATGACCTTGGGCAATACATTGGGTTTCCTGATAAATAATGGTTTGTCCCATGACATAGCTGCTATATCCACAAGCATAGCCAAGTTGTAGCCAGCAAGCAGGTTCATCGGATTTACCAAATTCGCTCAGGTGAACTTCACCTTCAAAGGAATGTCGCCAGTTAAAGTCGGCATAGAACTCATGGTTGCGATGGCTCAGCTGAAGTGTATTGACTTCGACCTGTACCATCCCACGAATACCATGCATTTGTGGTCCTGCCATAAAAGCCTCTGTTTCATTGAGGTCTGGACGAAGTTGTGCAGTGGCTTCGGCATCTCGCATACCAGCCTGATAACCACAACGAATAAAGAACCTTTTGGCTGGCTCATAACCCAGCATATCGTGCAAGTCTTTGCGTAGAAAACCAAAAATATCGGTATGTAGCAACAACATACGATTTTCTTCAAACCAAATCTGACCATGAGCGGCATCGAACTTAATCCGGTCAATCAGGTCCTGAATATCTTGTTGTGGCTTCAAAAATGGCTGCATGCGCAATGTCCTTCATTTTATTCTGTGCTCAATATCCTATGAAGCACTTTTTCATTACTTGTGTACTAATAACGAACTCAAAATTTATACATATCATCATACTGTACATAAAGTGCATGAAAATGCCAGATGGATATTTATAAAAAAAAGAGTTGAAAATAGTCTTTCATCATTTGATAAATATTTTTTTAATTGTGTTCATCATTTGATGAAATCAAAATTCAAAAAAAGACATTAAATACAATAAATATTATATAAATCAATATCTTAAAAATTTGGCACACTAATTGATATATGTATGTGGAAGGAAGTTTGTCCAGCAAGAAGGATTCTTAGTCATGACAAATCAAATAGGGATGCCACAACTCACCAAATATATCCGGGTGACGGGTGACCGTGATGCTAAATTTGTTGAATTTGATTTCGCCATTCACGATCCAAGTCTGTTTGTCGAACTGGTGCTACCTCGTGAAGCTTTTATACAGTTTTGTGAGACCAATCAAGTCGTCGAGATGACTGAAGCACAGAAAACCAGAAATGATGAGGAAGAAGAAAAATGGCGCTATGGGACTGAAGTCACTTTAGTCAATGCACAGCGATATATCCCAGATCAAGAAGATCTTTAGAAATAGCTTAAGGAGATAGCCATGTCACTTGAAATTAAAACATCTAGTATTGAACCAATACGCCAGAGTTACGCCTACATTGAACGCCGTTTTGGCAATAAACCTGCAACCCGCTATCAGGAAGTCAGTTTTGATATTCAGGCTGAAACCAACTTCCATTACCGACCATTATGGAAACCTGAGAAAACACTGAATGATAAAACGCATACAGCTATTGTGATGCAGGACTGGTATGCATTTAAGGATCCACGTCAGTTTTATTATGGGACATATGTGCAACATCGCGCCCGTTTACAAGATACTGCCGAAGCTAATTTTAACTTTTTTGAGAAACGTCAGCTGGCTGTACATATTTCTGAAGAAGTCCGTGAAAAAGTGATTTCGTTGTTTATTCCATTCCGTCATTTGGAGCAAACCGCCAACCTGCACATGATGTCAGGAAGTGCTTATGGTTATGGCACGGTACTGACCCAAGCATGTATTTATGCGGCGATGGATCGGCTCGGCATGGCGCAATATATTTCTCGTGTAGGTTTAGCCTTGGATGGTGGAACGGGGGAGTCGTTAATACCTGCAAAACAGGCATGGATGAACGATACAGCTTGGCAAGGTTTACGCAAGCTATGTGAACAAAGTCTGACAGAACAAGACTATTTCAAGCTGTTTTTATTACAAAACCTAGTGATAGATAGTTTTATGTCTGAACTGGTCTATACCCAATTTGATCAATGGTTAGCAGATCACCAAGCTCGTGATTTGGCAATGCTCACCGAGTTTATGCAAGAAGCCTTAACAGATCTGCGCAAATGGTCAGACAGCGTACTTAAAACAGCGACAGCAGAATCAATTGAAAATAAGCAATTGTTAAGTCAATGGCTGGCGGAATACCTACCCGAAGTCAAAGCGGCATTTACACCTTGGGCACAACAAGCATTATCTGCAGGTGCCATTGAACTCGCTGAAAAAAAACTGCTGGAGCGCAGTAAAAAAATTGGAATAGATCTCGAACAAGTGGCACAGGCTTAAGGAGAAGCAGCATGTCTAAAGTGTATTTGGCATTACAAGATAACGATACCTCACGTTACATCATTGAAGCGATTGAAGAAGATAATCCTGACGCCACCATTCAGTATTTACCTGCCATGATTCGCGTAGAAAGTGAGAAAGGGCTGATTGTTCGTGCGGAAACGGTTTCGGAAAAATTGGGCCAAGAATGGGATATTCAATCTTTGCAGCTCAATATGATCACGTTGGGCGGTAATGTTGAAGAAGATGACGATACGTTCCGTCTACACTGGAATTAAAAAAAAGTAAGCGTCAATGTGCCGCATTGAAGCGGTATATCAAAAGAATAAAGGACCTTAGGTATGAATTCTAAAATTAATGCAATTGGCAAAAAACTGAATGCCAAAGACCGTTACCGTGCACTCACGCGTGATCTGGACTGGGAATTTTCCTATGCAGACCGTAAAGAAGCATTTCCTTATGAAGAATTTGAAGGCATTAAAATTACGGATTGGTCGAAATGGGAAGATCCATTCCGTCTGACCATGGATGCCTACTGGAAATATCAAGCGGAAAAAGAGAAAAAGCTGTACGCAATTTTTGATGCTTTTGCACAAAATAATGGTCAGTTGAATGTCACCAACGAACGCTATTTAAATGCCATTAAACTGTTTTTAACTGCTGTAACGCCATTGGAATATCAAGCCTTCCAAGGTTATGCCCATGTAGGACGTCAGTTCAGTGGTGTTGGTGCACGTATTGCGTCCCAAATGCAGTCCATTGATGAATTGCGTCATGTGCAAACGCAGATTCATGCGATGAGCCATTACAACAAATTCTTTGATGGCTTCCAAGATTGGTCACACATGCATGACCGCGTTTGGTATTTATCTGTACCTAAATCATTCTTTGAAGATGCGCGTTCTGCAGGCCCATTTGAATTCTTACTGGCTATAAGTTTTGCCTTTGAATATGTGTTGACCAACTTGCTGTTTGTACCCTTCATGTCTGGTGCTGCCCATAACGGCGATATGGCAACCGTCACATTCGGCTTTAGCGCGCAGTCAGATGAAGCGCGTCATATGACACTAGGATTGGAAATTGTCAAATTCCTACTGGAACAGCATGAAGACAACGTGCCGATCGTACAGGAGTGGATTGATAAATGGTTCTGGCGTGGCACTCGATTACTATCAATTGTCGGCATGATGATGGATTACATGCTGCCAAACAAAGTTATGTCATGGAAAGAAGCATGGGAAACTTATTTTGAAGAAGCGGGTGGTGCGCTCTTTAAAGATCTAAGCCGCTACGGCATTCGTATGCCGAAATATTCTGAAGTCATTGAAAAAGAAAAAGAGCATGTCTCGCATCAAGCATGGTGGATTTTCTATAACTTTGGACATGCGGCTGGCTTCCACACTTGGATTCCAACCGATGAAGAAATGGATTGGTTATCAGAAAAATATCCAGACACTTTTGACAAGTATTATCGTCCACGTTGGGAGTTGGCACGCAAGATGGAAGCAGAAGGTAAACGTTTCTATAGTGCAGGCTTGCCACAGCTGTGCCAAATCTGTCAGGTACCGATGACCTTTACTGAAATGGATGGCGATCAGACCATGTTCAGTTACCGCAGCAGTGTCTATAAAGGCGAGCGTTATCACACTTGTTCTGATGGGTGCCATGATATTTTCGAACGTGAACCGGAAAAGTATGTTCAAGCGTGGTTACCCGTGAATCAAATTTTGCAAGGTAATTGTGGTGGCCCTGATCTGGAAGTGATGTTGCGCGAATATTACCGCTTTAATGTCGGTGCCGATAATTTAGATATCGAAGGTTCTCCAGATCAAGCACGTTGGAAGAAATGGAAAGGTGTGGCTTAAGTCGAATGTTTGGATAGTCCATCAAAGGGCTATCCACCTTCATCATGGAATTTAGGAGTTTAGGGATATGCCAGTAAAAGCAATTAACAACCAATATGATTTTGAACCTCGTGATCTACAAAAACATTATGGCGACAACATTCTGATTTATGTGGGATGGGATCATCACACCTTATATTGTGCGGCGCATGCCATGTTGGCATCACCACAGCAAAGCTTTCAAGATTTAATCGATCAGCAAATTAAAGGTGGATTTCACCAACATCCTGAGTTTGAGGAGATTGATTGGTCAAAAGTCGAATATTTGTTGGACGGTCAACCATTCCAGCCACAGCTGGACCAAAGTCTGGCGAGCCAAAATATCAGACATAAATCACTATTGCGCTTCGTAACACCTGGGCTGGATGGCTACCAGCATCGTCATGTTTAAGGAGCGATGAAATGAGTTATCAAGTCACGATTGAACCGATTGGAACCATCATCGAAGTAGAAGAAGATCAAACCATCTTGGATGCAGCTTTACGGCAGGGTGTATGGCTTCCATTTGCCTGTGGTCATGGCACCTGTGGTACCTGTAAGGTACAAGTAACCGACGGATACTATGATGTCGGTGAAGCATCTCCATTTGCATTAATGGACATTGAGCGTGAAGAAAATAAAGTTCTCGCATGTTGCTGCAAACCAGAATCAGATATGGTCATTGAAGCGGATGTGGATGAAGATGAAGACTTCCTTGGCTATCTGGTTGAGGATTTTCAGACAGAAGTGATTGAAATCAAAGATCTCTCACCGACAATTAAGGGTGTACGTCTAGCTTTAGACCGTCCAATGCAATTCCAAGCTGGGCAATATATCAATATACAATTCCCTGGAATTGAAGGTACACGCGCCTTTTCGATCGCCAATTCCCCAAGTGAGGAAGGTATTGTTGAATTACATATCCGCCAAGTACCGGGTGGCACAGCGACTACTTATGTCCATGAATCATTAAAGACGGGCGATAAACTTGATATTTCAGGGCCATATGGACAATTCTTCGTACGTAAGTCTGATCCTCAAGACGTAATATTTATTGCAGGCGGTTCGGGCTTATCTAGTCCTCAATCGATGATTCAGGATTTACTAGAACTGGGTGATCCACGCACAATCTATTTGTTCCAAGGTGCACGTGATGTGGCAGAGCTATATAACCGTGAAATATTCGAAAACTGGGTAAAAAAATATCCTAATTTTCGGTATATTCCAGCTTTAAATGCGCCTAAAACTGAAGATCAGTGGACTGGTTTTACAGGATTTGTGCATGAGGCAGTAGCTGAATATTTTGAAAATAAATGTTCTGGTCATAAAGCTTATTTGTGCGGTCCACCACTCATGATTGACGCTGCGATTTCCACGCTAATGCAAAGTCGTCTGTTTGAAAGAGATATTCATACAGAACGCTTTCTCAGTGCGGCCGATGGCGCATCGGATCAATCACGTTCAGCACTATTTAAACATATCTAATTGCTTGATAGGTGAACATAAAAAAAACAGCCAAATGGCTGTTTTTTTTACCGAATTACTTAAAAATGATAAGCCAGTGTAAGGCTGTAGAGACTTGGATCAATTTTGAGATTACCTGCATCCGCACCATTGATTTTCACATCGCTGTCTACTTTGACATAACGATAATCAAAACCTAGACTAATTTTATTATTGATGAAATATTCTAGGCCGGCGTTAAACGCGATGCCATGTGAATTGGACAGATCAACATCTGAACCATCTGTGCTGTCAGTATCATAAAAATAGACATAATTGTAACCGATGCCTAGATAAGGATTAATATTACCTTTGGGTTTGAAATGGTACTGGAGACTCAAGGTGGGTGGCAGATATTTGGTGCTGCCTAGTTTGACTCCATCACCATAAAAATTATGTTGTGGCGGGATACCAGCTAATAAATCCAGGCTGATGTTGTCACTGAGGAATAGCCCCATGGCTAGGGTTGGTCGATAACTTTCACCAATTGAGGTTTCAACACTGTTAAATAACAGGCCAGGATGTTTGTCTGCTTCAATCTGGGTAATACCAAATCGCAGATACTTGTCATGCGAAAGTAAAGGTGAGGCAGAAATTGCGGTGCTTACCGTTAGGGCCAAACTGGTACAGAGTATTGTTTTTTTTCATCAAATTTATTCCTTTAAATATAGTCAATTTCATTACTTTGAAATTGATTAGGAATATTGCAATAGTTGTACCATATTTATTTTTTAAAAAAAATCAATCACTTGTTTGTTTTTTAGATTTGTGGTTTTCATCATTTCATTTATTAGATGAAAAGTACGATTGAAATTTAATGAAATAATGAAATTTGCATTTCAATAAAATATGTATTTGAGAAGAGTCAAGAATTATCGTTCTAGACTCTCCTTAATTCAACTTACCATAAAATGATTTAAACTTTATTGTGTATTTTTATCCAGTCTTTTTGAACTTGTTGTGCAATAGTCGGATAGTCCATCACAAAACGAATGTGGCTTTCAACGCCAGTTTTTAATGTCGCATCATCTACAATAAATTTAGGGTTATGATTGGGTGCAGCCTTACTGATCTCTTGATCTTGAGGTGTTGCACCAATGAAAATGAACAATGAAGGCATAAGTTGACCATAATAGGCAAAGTCTTCACTTGCGCTTGCATTGTTTTCAAGCACATGTAATTTATCTTCACCGTGAACTTTCGCAAGTGATGGCGCGATGAGTTGAGTTAGCGTTTTATCGTTCCTGGTAACGGGGGCATAAGCGGCAATTTCTACTTTGGCTTTTACGTCATTTGCATGAGCATTATGTTCGATCAATTTCGGTAAATCCTTGAGAATATTCTGGCGGACCTCTTCATTATTTGATCGAATCGTGCCAACCATATTGACTTGCTCTGGTATCACATTTCCTACCGTTCCACCTTGGATACTGCCAATACTGATTGCCCCCATACCTTTGGTTAAATCTGCACGACGGCTGATCAAACTCTGCATATTACTAATCATTTGAGATGAAGCATAAATGGGATCACGTCCTAGCCATGGCATAGAACCATGAACTTGTTTTCCACTGACCTGAATGCGCAAGTGATCTGCACTGTTTAAAATAGTGCCATCTTTATAAAAAATATGACCACTTGGCATACCTGCCATAACATGCATACCGAAGATCACTTCAGGCTTAGGATTTTTTAAAGCCCCATCTGCAATCATCTTACGTGAACCAATTTGATCGCCATGGCTAAAGTTATCAATATCTGCTCCACCTTCTTCAGCTGGTTGGAAGACAAACACAACAGTACCTGCAATTTTATCTTTATTTTCCGAAAGTACTTTTGCAGCGCCGAGTAACATTGCTGTGTGAGCATCATGTCCACAGGCATGCATCACTGGCGTTTCTTTACCTTGATAGATTGCCTTTGCCTTACTCGCAAAAGAAAGTCCTGTTTTTTCCTCGATAGGTAATGCATCCATATCTGCACGTAATGCCATCACTGGGCCAGGTTTTGCACCTTTAAGAATTCCGATTACACCTGTTTTGGCATAGCCTGTGCGGACTTCAATTCCATATTTTTTTAATTCTTTTTGAACCAGAGCCGAGGTTTTAAATTCCATATTGCCGAGTTCGGGATGTTGGTGAATGTGCTGTCTTAATTTGATGGTATGTTGTTCAACCGCGTTCACACCGTCATCAACCCAATCTGCAAAACTCAAGGTTGAAGAAAGGGACAAGATAGTACAAGCAGAAATTAGCCTAAGTGATATCATGAACTCAATGTCCTAAAAATCCTAAAGTTTTATGAGCTTCTCATTCACTTCTGATGGTTGCAAAACTTAACAGGTATATCGAAATACATGAAAAGTATA
This sequence comes from Acinetobacter sp. ANC_7682, assembly GCF_056779795.1. NCBI lineage: Bacteria > Pseudomonadati > Pseudomonadota > Gammaproteobacteria > Moraxellales > Moraxellaceae > Acinetobacter > Acinetobacter sp. ANC_7682. The sequence goes on from NZ_JBWYIQ010000010.1 coordinate 28,797, forward strand.
GTGACCATGAAGCATTGATTTTTAATGCTTTATCCATAGATTTAAAGTTGTTATTATTTGTAAACTATTCATTTTGAATAATTATTTTAATAGTTGTGGGGGAGTTAATGAGTGTTGAAGAAGAACTAAAGCATAATCAAGATGTCATGATTCAACTGCCGTGGACTGTTCCACAGCAGCCGTTATTAATGACACAAATTCAGGTTGACCCTGAAACAAAGAAAATTCCACTCGATATAAAACATTCAACTGATACGACAGCGATTTGGATTACTGGATTATCATTTATCGTGACAGCATTCATTGTATATATGTCCACAAAGCAACAGATAAAAGCGAACAGAGAGTTAATAGAGAGTCAAAAAGATCATTTTGAAAAAGAATTAGTATTTAAAAACAAACAAGTTATAACTCAAAATTTTATTCAATATGCTTCGAAATTCATTAGTGGACAAGCAAATCTTATTATAAAACTAAGAGACTTTGGGGTATTTTACGGTTCTATTAGTGAAAAGGAAAAATTGGATCGAACTACACATGTGGGGCAGATATATCAAGAGTTAAGAGATATCTCAAATCAAGTTTTACAAGATTATCATGTCTTAGAGTTATTTTTATTGAATAAAGGACGTTCAATCACCAATTTAGAAGTAAAAAATAGACTGTTTTTTAACTTATTATGGAGATATTTAGAAATTTTATTAGATGAGCCTAAATCAGAGTCATGGTTGAAAAAAGAGGACATAACACTTAGTGATCTGTTAGAACATAGGGAATTTCAAAATATAGGAAGTGAGCTTAAAAAGAATTTAGGTGAAGATAATATTACAATTTACTTGCTGCTAAATGAGTTAAGTAGACAGATTAGCAAATTAATTAAAGCCGAATTAAAAAAAGCAGCCTAAGCTGCTTTTTATAAATCACTTCTCTTTCGGTTCAGGTGGTGTCATCCCAAACTGCAAATACGCCTGATTTGTTGCAATACGACCACGTGCGGTACGCATCACATAACCTTGCTGAATCAAGTAAGGTTCAATCACATCTTCCAGCGTGCCTGAATCTTCTGCCATTGCCGCTGCTAGAGCTTCAACACCTGCAGGACCACCATCAAAACGTTCTAATAACATGGATAAATAACGGCGGTCGAGTGTATCTAAACCATCCTTGTCCACATTCAACATATCAAGCGCACGTTGCGCCATTTCTTGTGTGACCTCACCTGTACCTTTCACTTGAGCATAGTCACGTACACGACGCAGTAAACGGTTTGCGATACGAGGCGTACCACGAGAACGACGAGCCACTTCCTTCGAACCAGCTTCAGTGATTGGAACATCCATCAGATTTGCAGAACGAGTCACGATATGGGTCAAATCTTCAACTGAATAAAACTCTAATCGCTGGACGATACCAAAACGATCTCGAAGCGGAGAGGTCAATAAACCGGCACGAGTAGTCGCAGCGACTAAAGTGAATGGCGGTAAATCTAACTTAATTGAACGCGCAGCAGGGCCTTCACCAATCATAATATCCAGTTGGTAATCTTCCATTGCAGGATAAAGGATTTCCTCGATCACTGGAGAGAGACGGTGAATCTCATCAATAAATAAAACGTCACCTTCTTCTAAGTTAGTGAGCATTGCTGCCAAATCACCAGCGCGCTCTAACACAGGACCTGAGGTGGATTTGAGATTGCCACCCATTTCACGCGCGATAATATTGGCAAGTGTGGTTTTACCTAAACCCGGGGGACCAAAAATCAAGGTATGGTCTAAAGCTTCACCACGTCCACGAGCTGCACCAATAAAAATTTCCATCTGCTCACGCACAACAGGTTGACCAATATAATCATCTAATGATGTTGGTCGAATGGCACGATCAAAATGATCTTCTGGTTTTTCAGAACCACTGATAATACGGTCTTGCATAATATGAGATCTTATTTATTCATCGATTTTAAGGCAGCACGGATAATATCGGATGCCTCAGTGAAATCACCTTTGACGGCATTGACTAACTTTTGGGCTTCTAATGGCTTGTAACCTAATGACTGTAAAGCAGCCTCAGCCTCAGCGACAGCAGAGTTACCCGTAAACTGAATTTGTGCTGTTGTAGAATTGGATGTGGATGGATGAGCTGCAAGTGCTTTAAAGCGATCTCGAAGTTCAATCATCAAACGCTCTGCTGTCTTTTTACCAACACCTGGAACTTTGACTAAAGTGTTTACATCTTCATGTTCAACGGTATGAATGAGCATGTCTACGCTGAGTGTTGAGAGAATACCCAATGCCATTTTGGGACCAACGCCGTTCACTTTAAGTAAAGTGCGGAAAATACTTTTTTCTTGTGCGTTGCAAAATCCATACAGTAATTGGGCATCTTCACGTACAGCCAAATGCGTCCACAATGTGACTTTTTGTCCTTTCTGTAATTGGCAAAATGTTGAGAGAGGTGTATCAACCTCATAACCAACACCATTTACATTCAATAAAACTGTTGGTGCTTCCAAAGCAAGCACTTCACCAATAAGACATCCAATCATTCAATTATTTCACTTATTTGTCGATGTTAAATTCACTATGTCAGCATAGTAGTGTCCATTGCTTCAGAACGCAAAATCAAAAAACACTTTATGCTCTTTTCTTGAACACTAAATTTAAGGTTTATAAAAATCCAACTTTATTCCCTTGAAGTTCCTGTGCCAAATGATAAGCCTGATGATCCGAAAATTTTGAGATCACATCTAAGACTTGCATGATATTGTCATAGTGATCATCACTAAAACGTACACCTAAGCCTGAGATAATAGACAGTAAACGTCCTTCCTTAAAATTATGAATTTTATTGGGGGTCGTAAGCGGAATAAAGGCATCTAGTATGTGCTGTAAGCTTTGATGTGCAATGATTTCTAAACCAGATTTTTGAGGATGCTCAAAGATTTTTTCCCGCGCTAAATTCTTTGCACAATCAATTCCTGCTTCGATATCGGGCGAGCAATATTGGAGCAAACTACCTTTAAGCTGTCCTGACAAAATTTCAAAATGATGTTTAGCAAAAGCGGAAGTGACTTCATCAACCAAGCGTTTCATCACACGACCACGCAATGCTGCAATCTTTTGTTGCCACGTGGTGTATTGCATTGCAAGTTCAGCAGGCGTGCCATAGTCACCGAGCAGATTTAAAAAAATAGGTTCGACTTGCTCATAGCTGAGCATGTTAAGAATAATGCCATCTTCTAAATCGATCAGGGCATAACAAATATCATCCGCAGCTTCGAGTAAATAGGTGAGTGGATGGCGACAGAAATGATATTCACCATATTGTATAAGACCTAATTGGTGACCAATTTGTTGCAAAATTTCTTTTTCAGATTGATAGCAACCAAACTTAGCTCGTTTACTGGCAGGAGTATTCCCCTGAGAGTCAATGGTTTTAGAAAGCCATGGGTACTTTAAGTAAGCTCCTAAGGTTGCGTAAGTGAGGCGCATTCCACCGTCATTAGGGTGATAGTCAATTTTCGTGAGTAAACGAAGACCTTGAGCATTGCCTTCAAACTGGCGAACATCGGCCTGCTGTTCAGGGGTTAAACTCGATAAAAAATCGCCGTGTGATGCATCATCAAACCATTCTCGAATCGCATATTCACCTGCATGACCAAAAGGGGGATTGCCAATATCGTGTGCAAGACAGGCTGCTTGAATAATTGCACCGACATCTGCAGGAGAGATCCACATAGGTAACTCATCACGAATTTTTTCAGCCGCCAGCATTCCCAAAGAGCGTCCGATGCAAGAAACCTCTAGGGAATGTGTTAGACGCGTATGAATGCCATCATGTTGAGTCAGGGGGTGAACTTGAGTTTTACGGTTAAGTTGCCTAAAACTCTGAGAAAAAATAATACGATCGTAATCTTTATGGAAGGGGCTACGTGCTTGTTCTGTATTTTGTTTTGAACTACCAAATCGAACTGTTGATAACAGTTCCAGCCAACGCATTTGAGTCATTTATCATTATTCATCATTACTGTATGGAACCATCATGCCAAAAAAATAGTGAAAAATATATGCTGACACGACATAATTTGGCGCATTGGAAATGCATTTCAGAAAAGTTTAAGAAGTAAAATAATAAGTATTAAGGTGTTGATTTTAAGAATTATTATCCTAATATAATTCAATTTCTTCACTCTCAAATCATATAAGAGTCTCTAATTGATTTTAAAGATAGATATCAATCATGAGATGATGCGTAGATGCTCATCGGTTCGATAATTTTTTATCGAGATAGTATGCATAATGTATCTACTTTTTATGCCGATTGTTGATCAAATTGATCCTACGATTGGCATAACATTTCAATAAAGCTATTGAAATTTGTCTATTTTGACCTCATGTTATCCTCATAAAGATGAGTTATAGAGATGTGAATTTATATGTTATTTCATTTGCCGAAACTTCCTGCCGAAATTCGAGTCACTCACTTAAATGCGCGTATTAATGAACAACGAAAAAAAATTGCGCAAAGTACTGCATCTAAACTTGAACTTCTGCAGTTGTCTCAGCAGTTTTCAAAAGAAGCACGCACGCGTAAAAAGAATAATCAGAAAGTATATGTAATTGATTTTAAAGGTGACATGGCAGCTTCAGCTGTAGAGAATCTTCGTGAAGAAATTACTTTGATTTTGGCGACTGCTAAAGCAGGGCGTGATCGTGTCGTAGTTCGTTTGGAAAGTCCAGGTGGGATGGTACATGGTTATGGACTTGCGGCTGCTCAACTGGTGCGTCTGCGCGATGCTGGTTTTCATCTAACCATTTGTGTTGATAAAGTCGCAGCAAGTGGTGGATACATGATGGCATGTATCGGTAACGAAATTATTTCTGCTCCATTTGCAGTGATTGGTTCAATTGGCGTTGTTGCTCAAGTGCCTAATTTTAATCGTTTACTTAAAGAACATAATGTTGATTTTGAGCTTTATACTGCGGGTCAATATAAACGTACCGTGACCATGTTTGGTGAAAATACGGAAGAGGGTAAAGCAAAGTTTGAAGAAGAGTTGCAACAAACGCATGCATTGTTCAAGCATTTTGTTGAAAAATATCGTCCACAGTTAAATGTTGAAAAAGTAGCAACAGGTGAACATTGGTACGGTCAAGATTCATTAGATTTGAATTTGGTTGATAAGCTTCAAACCTCGGATGAGTATTTATTAAGTTTATTGACAGTGCATGATGTTTACTTGATTCAAACTCGCCGTAAACCTACCTTAGGTGAGAAATTAGGACTGCAAGCGGCACAAATGGCGGACAGTTTGATTCCTGCTGTGATGAATAAAGTTATGGACACTTTAGTCAAAACTAATGCGAACTTAGTGCAACTACGTGATCCTAAACTTTAAATTCGATGAAATAAAAAAAGCCAATCTAATGATTGGTTTTTTTATGATTTATCATTTGTATGGTCGAGAGTCTAATTTTCGATATAACATCACTATTCCTGTGATCATGGACCCAAGTGTTGCGAACAGCATATCTTTATGGGCATCCCAAATATCACCTTGTTGACCATTATAATTTTCTGCTGCCTCAGGGGAAAGATTAATCGCAATCGACCATTCAATCCATTCGTAAATGAGACTGGTGGCCATGACAAACTGAACCACAATAAGAAAAAGTACTCGTTCAGATAATTGTGGTAAATAGAATTGAATGATCCTCAGGAAAAAAGGATAGAGAAGTAGACCATAGGCAAAATGGACCAAGCGATCATACATATTTCGCTCCCAACCCATCTGTGCATTTAAATGTATGTTGAAGTAGTGCATCAACCATTCATTATAGGGAACATACGAATATAAATAGTGCGCCCCAAGAATATGAATGATCAGAAATCCAATATAGAGAGAAAATGCGATAAAACTCAAACCAACTTTCTTTTGTATATAGATCAAAAACACCAGCATTAAAGCTGTGCCAAGTTGATGTAAGCCATAAGAAGCATATTCAAGAGGCTTTATACTTGCCAAGATCAGCACCACTATGAAAATGAAGAATACGAGGTGGTGTTTAGGAGTAAATTTTTTGTAGTACATTTTGTTATATGTTGATTTGATTAATTTCTTCATATGATTGTAATGTATCAATCCTGAGAATAAGCTGCAGATAGCATTATTTTTATAAATAGTTGTTTATATCAATAGCTCATTGCAATCAGGATGATCAGTTAGAATATGATTTATTTTGAGTTTTTATTATGACGGTTTCAGCTGCTTTTCTTGCACAGCAAAATGCATATTTTCATTATGAGTTTGAAGAGCTTACTTTGAATGACTTTCCTGAAGAGATCTCAGTATCACTTCGAGGAATGATGTTTAGGCATGACATTCAATATGATCAAGTGACTCATTATATATACTATAGCGATGTTTTAACAGGTGATGAATTAGAAAAGCTCAGAACTGACTTTATACGTTACTGCCCTGATGAAGCATGATTTTTTATCGAAACATTTGATGAGTCTCATACAAAAAAAAGCGAAGCCTAAGCTTCGCTTTTTTATTCAATACTATTTAGATTTTAGCAATCAAATCTTTAATTTGTTTCGCTTGCTCAGCAGCATTACCTGTATAAGATGCAGGTGTCATTTCAGCAAGACGCGCACGATCTGCTGCAGGAACAGCTTCTAATTCGTTACTATTTACAAAATTCACCATCATTTCGCGAGTCATTGCTTGACCACGAGTAAGGGCTTTCAGTTTTTCGTATGGTTTTTCAACGTTATAACGACGCATTACTGTTTGAATTGGTTCAGCAAGAACTTCTTGAGCGTTGTCTAAGTCTTCAAGAATACGGTCGGCATTCAATTCAAGTTTGCCCACACCTTTCAAGCAAGCTTCAAATGCGATCAAGCTTTGTGCAAAACCAACGCCCATGTTACGAAGAACAGTAGAGTCAGTTAAGTCACGCTGCCAGCGAGAAATTGGAAGCTTTTCACCAAGGTGAGCAAGGACTGCATTAGCAATACCCAAGTTACCTTCAGAGTTTTCAAAGTCGATTGGGTTCACTTTATGTGGCATTGTTGAAGAACCAACTTCACCTTCTTTTAATTTTTGTTTGAAGAAACCAAGAGAGATATAACCCCAAACATCACGGTTGAAATCGATGAGGATTGTGTTGAAACGACGAAGCGCATCAAACAATTCAGCCATGTAGTCGTGCGGCTCAATTTGAGTTGTATATGGGTTAAACGTGAGACCTAAAGATTCAACAAATGCTTGCGAGTGAGCAGGCCAGTTAATTTCAGGGTAAGCAGAAAGGTGAGCATTATAGTTACCTACCGCACCATTGATTTTACCTAGAAGCTCAACATTGTTGAATTGTTTGATTTGGCGTGCAAGACGGTATGCCACGTTCGCCATTTCTTTACCCAATGTTGTTGGGCTTGCAGTTTGACCATGTGTACGAGACAACATTGGTTGATCAGCGTGTTTTTCTGCAAGTGCAACAATTGAGTCCACGATTTGTTGCATAGACGTAGCTAGTACTTCACGACCGCTTTTCAGCATGAGTGCATGAGACAAGTTGTTGATGTCTTCAGATGTACAAGCAAAGTGAATGAATTCACCCGCATTTTTAAGTTCATCAATGTTTGCAATTTTCTCTTTTAAGAAATATTCAACCGCTTTTACATCGTGGTTGGTTGTGCGTTCGATTTCTTTGATACGGTTAGCATCGTCTTCAGAGAAATTTGCAACGATTGCATCTAAAGCTGCATTTGTTTCGTTAGAAAAAGCTGGCACTTCTGTAATTTCTGGGCGATTTGCAAGTGCTTGTAACCAGCGCACTTCAACAGTCACACGAGCATGGATTAAACCAAACTCAGAGAGGAAAGGGCGCAAAGCATCACATTTGCTTGCATAGCGACCATCTAATGGAGAAAGTGCGGTTAAAGCGTTCATAGCAATTCCTTAAACTTTGGAATGAAACGTAAAACAGAACTCGATATACATCAGGTTAAACCACCTGAAACTGTAAACGAGCGAGATCTTGAATATCTTTCAGTAACTTGCGTTTGGTGAAGATCATGCTCCATGAACTTCCACCTGACTGACGCCATAAATGCGCCATCTGTAAACCTGTAAACAATGAAGCACGAATACGATTGGTGTGCGAAGAATCCTTAAAAGCTTCTGCATTGCCTTTCACCATAATGCGAGGATTAATCTGTCCTGCAGTTTCGACATAGGTTTGAGCAAGGTTTGCAAGAATACTTGGATGTAGATAATTATGATCAAAAAAGGAGAGTTGTTTTAGTATTTTTTCTTGTGATTTTTCAATAATTTCAACGAATTTTGGGTTGCTATATACTTTCTTTTCTAAATGTAATAATGCCATTGCATAGGACATTGGAAGTTTTGCATTGGCAAATTTAGGTATTCTTGATTTTGGTGCAGTATTGAATGGTTGGGTGATGCTACTTTCTAATGTTTTTAATCCCAGAGAAATATCTGCAAGCTGGTTAAAAAAATCTAAGGTTTGACAATTCTTATTGGAAGTAGGGCGAATATTTAAACTCGCCTTAATTAATTGTTCTAAATAGAAGTTACCGTTTTCGCCAATATTTTGTCGACCTGCAATGGCTGTCATATGTGTCAGCTGAGTCGATTGAAATACTGCTGCCAAAGCCAAAGCTCTGTTTTGACGATCATTCAGAGTCTGAAGCTGCTGGAACGGTAACTCTGTCATGCCTGAAAATTCCTTTAAATAAAATCAGGTTTAGGCGCATTAGTATGATGAATCACACCGCCACCTAAACAAACTTCATCCGCGTAAAACACAACGCTTTGTCCTGGCGTAACAGCACGTTGAGGTTCATCAAATTCTACACGTACACCTTGCGGTGCATTTGGGTCATTAAATAAGACACATGCTTGATCAGGTTGTCGATAGCGAGTTTTCGCTGTGCAACGGAAACCATTTTCTGGAATCTCTTGCTCACCTGCAACCCAATCAATCGCTTCAGACCATAACATGGTACTTTGCATGAGGGGATGCTCATGACCTTGGCCAACAACTAAACGATTGCCTTCGATATCTTTGTGTAATACGAACCAAGCACCTTCTTCAGCGCCTTTCATACCACCGATACCAATACCACCACGCTGACCGAGCGTATAGTACATTAAGCCGTGATGATCACCAACCTCTTTACCATCTTCGAGGACAATTTTACCCGGTTGAGCAGGTAAATATTGCTTCAAGAAGTCATTAAATCGGCGTTCACCAATAAAACAGATACCTGTAGAGTCTTTTTTCTTCGCTGTTGCAAGATCTAAATCTTCAGCAATTTTACGAACTTGAGGCTTTTCAATTTCACCGACAGGGAACAAGGTCTTGTTAATTTCACGACCATGAACGGCATGTAGGAAATAAGTTTGGTCTTTGTTGTTATCCACGCCACGGAGTAAAGGCGCATATTGCTCACCTTTAGAGTTGGTCATGGTTTCACCGCGACGAGCATAGTGTCCTGTTGCGATGAAGTCAGCACCTAATTTCATGGCATGATCGAGGAATGCACGGAACTTAATTTCTTTATTACATAAAATATCTGGGTTTGGGGTGCGCCCCGCAGCATATTCAGCCAAGAAGTGCTCAAATACACGATCCCAATATTCCATTGCGAAGTTGGCTGTATGTAATTTGATACCGATACGATCACATACGGCTTGCGCATCTGCAAGATCATCCATAGCCGTGCAGTATTCTGTGCCGTCATCTTCTTCCCAGTTTTTCATGAAAAGACCTTCAACTTGATATCCTTGTTGAAGTAATAAAGCCGCAGAGACAGATGAGTCTACACCACCTGACATACCGACGATGACACGTTGTTGCATAGGATTAGGCATCCAAATTTGAAATTAAGGGAGAATTTTGGTGCTCATAAACGAGCGATAAAGGAAATTTTTGTCCTGATTGGGCATCTTGAATGGCTTTGATGACCAATGGGCTACGCGCGCGAGCCGTTTCTAATAGCTCATCTAGGCTCATCCAAACAGCACCTACGATACCTGTATCTAATGTTGCATTGGCAAAATACTGTGTTGATTTTGCTAAAAAACAGAAGCGGTAATAGGTACGATCTGGAAACATAGGTGGGGTATAGGTGTATATACCCAATAAATCTGTGACTTCAACTTGGTGACCTGTTTCTTCCAGGGTTTCACGAACCGCGGCTTGAATAAGGGTTTCACCAGCTTCAACATGACCTGCAGGTTGATTAAAAACGGTGTGCATGACACCTTCTGTTTGTTCTTCTACAAACAGATATTTACCATCTTTTTCAACCACTGTTGCAACAGTGACGTGAGCAGTCCAAGCGGTCATAAAAAAGCACCAGATGAAGGGAAGGCATATTGTATAAAATTTTGAGGTGTGTGGCTATGATGGGAGGGGATTTCTTTGAAAGCGTTCTATCTTAAGTTTAACTAAGAAGTTCTTTGGATCAATAATTTAATAAAGGGCGTGGAACATGAAGAATCAACAAAAAAGCCCAATTTAAGTAAATTGGGCTTTTGAATGTAATTTAAGATTATGATTTATATGAAATAAAAAAGATAATTTCGCATAAGGTGTATTATGTTAATTTTAGGAAATCTAAATACTCTTTTGATTCACACGCTTTGAAAGCTCTTCTGCACTTTCTACACGTTCAGAGTAACGGTCAGTGAGATATAAGGACTGTCCCCTGGTTAAAAGCGTAAATTTATAAAGTTCTTCCATCACATCGACAATCCTCATGTAATAAGAAGAAGGCTTCATACGACCATCCTCTTCAAACTCTAGAAATGCTTTAGGGACTGAGGACTGATTTGGTATCGTGATCATACGCATCCAACGCCCTAAAATACGTAATTGATTTACAGCATTAAAGGATTGCGAACCTCCACAAACTTGCATTACAGCTAAGGTTTTACCTTGCGTTGCACGGATTGCACCCGCTGCTAATGGAATCCAATCAATTTGAGCTTTCAATATCGAACTCATTGAGCCATGACGCTCAGGAGAGCACCACACCATGCCTTCTGACCATGCTAAGAGTTCATGGAGTTCCTTAACCTTTGGATGTTGCATATCACTATCTTCAGGGAGGGGTAGTCCTTTTGGATGGAAGATTTTCACTTCCGCACCAAAATATTCAAGGATTCGACCAGCTTCCTGAACAGCTAAACGGCTATATGATCTATCACGATTTGAGCCATACAAAAGCAGTATTCTTGGTGGATGTTTAAGGTTCTTTGCCTGAACTTTTTCTAAAGTCGGTTTTTCTAAAAGACTAGGATCAATATTTGGTAGGTTCATTCGACTCATGCCTCTTTAAACACTTTTTTTCTCAGCCATAGCGAAACTGTCACTAAGGCAATCAATACAGGAACTTCAACAAGTGGCCCAATCACGGTTGTGAAAGCCACAGGTGAAGCTAATCCAAAAGTGGCAATCGCTACAGCCAGTGCTAATTCAAAATTGTTGCCTGCCGCAGTAAAGGAAATAGCAGTTGTTTTAGGATAATCGTTACCCATCCACTTACTCATAAAGAAGCTGATGAAGAACATCGCAACAAAGTAAATTGTCAAAGGAATAGCGATTCTAAGCACGTCTAGAGGAAGGCTAATCACTTCACCACCTTTAAGACTGAACATGGCTACAATCGTGAATAAAAGGGCAATAAGGCTGATTGGGCTAATCTTTGGGATAAATTTATCCTGATACCAAGCCAAACCATTCTTTTTAACCAAAATCAGTCGGGTTAAAAACCCAAGTAAGAACGGAATACCTAGATAAATAAGAACAGCATGGGTAATTGTCCAAAAGCTCACATTAATGATTTGTGCTTCTACCCCAAAGAATGGTGGTAAGAAGGTTAAGAATAACCAGGCATAAGTACTAAAGAATAAGATCTGGAAGATACTGTTAAACGCGACTAAGGCAGCGACATATTGATTATCCCCACATGCCAGATCGTTCCAGACGAGGACCATCGCAATACATCGGGCTAAGCCTATGAGAATTAGGCCAGTCATGTATTCAGGATAGGCATGTAAAAAAATGATTGCCAAACCAAACATTAAGCAAGGTGCTATTAGCCAGTTTTGAACGAGAGATAATGTAAGGGTTCGCTTGTCCTCAAAGACTTTAGGCAAAGTCGCATAGTCTACTTTGGCAAGTGGTGGATACATCATCAAAATAAGCCCTATTGCGATAGGGATATTCACTGAATTAATGCTTAATTGATCGAGTACCACAGATGCTTGAGGAAAAAATACACCAATACCTACTCCTAATGCCATGGCAATGAAAATCCATAGCGTTAGATTTCGATCTAAGAATGAGAGCTTTGATCCGGACATTGAATTACTCGCATTGCATAGAGATAGATAAGTTGCTTGCAGGTTTATTCAGTACTTCATCATTTAAGACATTGAGCACTGCATTTACCCATTCTGGTAAATCAGGATTTAATCGGTAATACACCCATTGTCCCTTGCGTTCATCTAGCAAAATTGAGAGGTTACGGAGTAAAGCCAAGTGACGAGAAATTTTGGGTTGGCTCAGTTGTAAGATCTCTGTGATTTCACAAACACATACATTCTGTCTTTCTAAAATAATTTTTAAAATATCCAAACGTGTCGGGTCAGATAGGCATTTAAAGAAATCTGCTTGATCCATCATCTACACTCCAATATATGCTATTGCGAATATACGCATATCCATATATAAATGCAATATTATTAAGTTCTGAGTTAATCCAATGTCATCGAAAGTTAAGATCTATCACAACCCAGCTTGCGGAACATCAAGAAATACACTAGCTCTCATTCGAAATACAGGAGAAGAACCTGAAATTATTGAATACCTTCTTACCCCTCCGAGTAAGATTGAACTCATTAATTTAATTGAAAAAGCAGGGATTTCTGTACGTGAATCCATTCGTAAAAATGTAGAACCCTTTGAAACTCTCAAATTAGATGAACAACATTGGACAAATGAACAACTTATTAATTTTATGGTTGAGTATCCAATTTTAATTAACCGTCCATTTGTAGTGACTGAATTAGGTGTAAAACTATGTAGACCATCTGAACTCGTTTTAGATATTTTGTCTGCGCCTCAATTAGGAGCTTTTATCAAAGAGGATGGTCAAATCATCATAGATAAAGATGGTAAGCGGATTAAATAAATCCGCCTCATTTAACATTAAATCTCTTATGCGAAATCGAATTTTATTTGTAATTCCCCGAAACTTTAACATAATTTTGTGCTGAATACGGCAAGAACGCCATTTCCTTTTCAGTCAGTGGACGTACTTTTTTTACAGGACTACCCACATATAAATAACCACTTTCCAAAACTTTATTGGGTGGAACAAGCGAACCCGCGCCAATCATCACATCATCTTCAACAACAACATCATCCAAAATAATCGTTCCAATACCGACTAAAACACGATTACCAATAGTACAACCATGTAATTTCACATGATGACCCACGGTGACGTCCTCACCAATAATGAGCGGTGAGCCTTCAGGTTTATCCGCTTTCTTATGACTAACATGCAACATGGAATGATCTTGGATATTGGAATTTTTACCAATCCGAATAAAATTAACATCACCGCGGATCACAGCATAAGGCCAGACTGAAACATTCTCAGCCAAGGCAACATCACCAATCACTAACGCAGTTGGATCAATATAATTCGTTGTATCAAATTGTGGGTAAGTCTCTAAGTATTTGCGGATATTTTCAGTCATAAAAAATTGCCTGTTTTTATTCATTATAAACAAAAAAGCACCCAAAAGAATTTGAGTGCCTTTATATCTTTAGTCAAGCTGCGACTTAAAACAAATTACTAAAGAACTGTTTGATATGATCGATCATACGTGAGAAGAAACCAGCTTCTTCAACCGCTTGTAAAGCAACAAGCGGCTTCTCCGCAATAACTTTGCCGTCAAGTATCGCTGTTAATTTACCTACAACTTGCCCTTGTTGAAGAGGGGCATTTAAGTTCGGTTGAACCGCGATTTGAGTTTGAATGGCATTTGCTTGACCTTTTGGCATAGTCACGTTGAAGTTTTCAGCAAGACCTACACTCACTTGATTGGATTGACCAAACCAAACTTTAGAGGTGGTTAACTCTTTGTGAGCGGGTTGAACACTGACAGTTTCAAAGTTTGCATAACCCCAAGATAACAAATCACGTGTTTGCGTTGCACGTGCTTGCATTGATGGAGCGCCAAAAATCACTGAAATTAAACGCATCGGCCCACGTTTAGCTGAAGTCGTTAAACAATAACCAGCTTCAGAAGTATGACCTGTTTTAAGACCATCTACACTCGGATCTGTATATAGCAACGCGTTACGGTTGCCTTGCTTGATCCCGTTAAAAGTAAACTCTTTTTCAGAGTAGATAGGGTAATACTTTGAACTGTCATGAATGATGTGCTTCGCAAGAGTAGCCATATCTTTTGCAGTAGAATAATGACCTTCAGCAGGCATACCAGTTGAGTTCATAAAGTTCGTGTTGGTCATGCCAATACGCTTTGCTTCTTGGTTCATGCTGTGTACAAATGTACCTTCATTCCCAGAAATATGCTCAGCCATCGCCTTAGATGCGTCATTACCAGATTGAATGATAATCCCGCGTAGCATTTCCAATACGGTTGCTGTGCCATTGAGAGGTACATACATACAAGATTCTGTACTACTACCACGACACCAAGCAGACTCGTTCATACGAACTTTTTCATCTTCCGTGAGTTCACCATTCAACAACTTTTGTTCAATAATGAAACTGGTCATCATTTTGGTCATTGAAGCAGGCGCAAGTTTTTCATTTTCATTTTTACTTGCGAGAATTTGACCTGTTTCATAATCCATCAAAACGTAAGACTTGTTATTGAGCTCTGGTGGTGAAGATAAAACAGTTGCTGCATAAGTAAATGAAGGTAATAGTAATAATGCAGCAATGGCGCTTTTTCGGGTCATTCTATGTAGTTCCAATCTTGTATGAACGCAAAAATCAGCTTTGCATTCTAGGACAAAGCAAAGCCGACTTCTAGCAGTGGAGTCGGCTTATTTCAATCGAATTGTAACTATTTCGTGCTCTATTTAACTGAAGACTGATATTTTTTTATATCCTCGCACACTTGTTGATTTGCTTTATCTCCAGCGTTTTTCGCATCTTGTCTGGCTTGAGCTAATGCTTGCTGATAATCCTGTTGTTTAATTAGATTGTTCAACGTGGTTTGAGGTGAATTTTCATTAGGTAAATAGTCTTTTAATAGCTTTTGATAGCCTGCTTTAAACGCTGCATCTTCTTCCACTAAACTTGGGCATGATTCTGAAAAGACATAGATTGCAGCGAGTTCATCTTTAGTCACTTTTTGTTGAGTAACTTCGATATTTTCTTTTAAGTCTTGGGCATTGGCGAAAGTGAAACTTGAAAACAACATTGAACTGCTAATAAATGCGGTTGAAATCAATTGTAAAAAACGTTTTTGCATAAATGACTCAAAAATTAGTAAGTTAGTTATAAGAATAGAATAATCTTTTTTCGCGTTTAAAAAATACAGAAAGTGTATTAATGCTGTTGGAACTCAGAAACTAATGACGAAAAGTTCAGGTTTGAACAGGGGGGATGACTACTTGTGTAGTTCTCAAGATTAAAGGATAAGCAGATTATCAAGATTAAAGGCGTTTAAAACCTCAACATCCATGCGTGTGCTCATTGTTGTGTGGGGGGATTTTGATTAGGCTATCGAACAGATGGGATTACATGAATTGAGTGAATTGTTTTGAATATTTTGATTGCCAACGATGACGGTGTGTTCGCACCAGGAATACAAGCATTGGCACAAGCATTAAAACCTTTGGGTCGAGTCGTAGTGGTTGCTCCTGAAAGTGAGCGGAGTGGTTTTTCAAGTGCATTAACGCTTGATCGTCCATTGCGACCCGTGCAAATTTCAGAGGATGTATGGGCAATTAATGGCACGCCAGCGGACTGTGTTTATCTGTCCATGAATGGTCTATTTGATTTTGAATTTGATCTAGTTGTAAGCGGGATCAACAGTGGAGCGAATTTAGGTGATGATGTGTTGTATTCAGGTACAGTTGGGGCCGCGTTTGAAGGCCGACTCATGAAACAACCTGCAATCGCAGTTTCATTGGCTGGTCCAAATGTTCGTTCGTATCAAGATGCTCAAGATTATGCACAAGCTGCAAATTGGGTATATGAGTTTATTAAAAATGGTTTGCCTGAGTTACCACCGCGTCATATTTTCAATATTAATATTCCGGATACGGCTGAAATAAAAGGGACATTAGTGACTTATCAAGGAAGAAGAAAACAAACGAAACCGATTACCACACAAGTTGACCCGAGAGGCCGTCAAGTTGTTTGGATTGGTTTGGCTGGAGAGGCCGTAACAGATCCCGAAAAAAGCCAACTGGGTTATCAGTCAGACTTTTATGCCATTGCAAATGGATATGTCAGTGTGACACCGATCCAAATGGATGCTACCAATTATCAGGTGTTGGCTTCACTTGAATCTCAGCTAGGGCTTTAATTGAACGACCACAGGTAGGATGTGTTATAACTTTGTGAAAAATATATTTGAAACGGTGAATTTAGCATTAATTTTGCTACTCTTAAGCCGAATTCAGTCTTTTTAATCTTTTGTCAGAGAGGGAAATCATGCTTTTGGCCAGACCCAAAACAGTTTTGAAGTTGTCTAAACCATCTATTCACTCAGCATTGATCGCGGTTGCTGTCGCTTCTTTTCTTGGTTTGTCGGGCTGTGCATCGAAACCCCAAATCCACAATTCTGCTCGTTATGCGGTTGCTCCTGACTTCTATACAGTTCGTTCTGGCGATACTTTAAGTAAAATTGCGGCACGTTATGGATTGAGCTATTTGAGCATTGCGGAGATGAATGATATTGCACCGCCTTATCGCATCTATGTAAATCAATCTTTAAGATTAAAACCCTCTGGCAATCGACAAGTGACACGTTCGACCACGCGTCCTTTGACAGCGACTGAAACTCAGATTCAACGTCAAACCATTCAGTTACCAATAAAACCAACTGTGGTTACGCCACCACCACAAACTACACCAGTACCAGCGGTAACTGCTGCAGTACCGACGACTTCGACTAAAGCAACTTCATTACGCTGGGTAAAACCATCGAATGGTCCAGTCATTGAAAACTTCAATGTGGCAAGTAATGTCAAGGGATTACGTTTTGGTGGCAATGTTGGTGATCCAATTTTTGCAGCAGCTGATGGTCAAGTGGTTTACGCAGCTGATGGTTTAAAAGAATATGGTAATTTGGTGCTCATTAAACATATTGATGGTTATATCACTGCGTATGCGCACAATAACCGGATGTTAGTGAAGAGTGGGCAAAACGTAAGTGCAGGGCAACAAATTGCAGAAATGGGCTCGAGTGGTGCAACCCGTACGATGCTTGAGTTTCAAGTTCGTTTAGATGGTAAGCCAATCAATCCAGCAAATATTTTGCCAATCAACTGAAGATATTTAGTGCAATTTAACAATTTCTTCGTATAATACAATGAGTTGCTTTTGTTAATTTTTGTTAATTAGAGAAGCATCTCATAATTTCAGAGGGAAATTTATGTTAGATCAACTTCGCTCGATGGGCGTATTTGCATGTGTTGTTGAAAAAAGCTCTTTCAGTGGTGCTGCTCGAGATTTAGGCATTACGACGAGTGCAGTTAGTCAGCAAATTCGTTCACTAGAACAAGAAATGGAAGTAACACTTCTGCACCGTTCCACAAGAAAACTAAGTTTAACGGAAGCAGGGCAGGCCTTTTTTCATAGCTGTCAAGAAATGCTCGCTGCAGCAGAGCGCGGTAAAATTCGAATTAATGAGTTACGAGACGATTTAGTTGGTGATTTACGTATTGCAACAACGCCAGAACTCGGTGCAACCCATGTAGTTCCTGCGTTGTCGCATTGGATTTCGGCACATCGTGGTTTAACCGTTCACTTTGAAGTTGAAAATCAGTTTGTCGATTTGATTCAAGAAAGAATCGATATTGCAGTGAGAATGTGTTCTCGCGTAGATGAGTCTAATCACTTATCTTGTCTGCCGCTTGCACGTGTGGATCAAGTCTTGGTGGCTTCACCAAGTTATTTGAATCAAAATGCAGTTATTTCAAGACCTGAAGATTTAGCACAGCATGATTTGATTCCAGTAAATATTGTAAAAAATCAGCAAATGATGACATTTGAACACAGTACATCGCGTGAATTGGTGAATGTGTCCATGGAAAATCGTTTACAGACAAACAATGTTTATGTCGCTAAATCACTGTGCCAAAATGGTCACGGCATTGCGCGATTATTATATCTAGATGTGCAAAAAGAATTAATGAATGGCACATTGGTTGAAGTTTTACCTGAATGGAAGTTACCTGCATACACTTTGAATGCAATGACATTAAAACGTGAACAACAACCAATGAAAATTCATCGCTGCCTAGATGCTTTAAAACAATATTTCAGCCAGTTGCCTGGTGGTCGAGTATTTCAAGAAGCATCTTAAGTGTTCTTCTTAATAAAAAAGCCGCAATATGCGGCTTTTTTATTGATCTTGGCTTAAGCCAAGAAGTTTTTAATCGCTGGAACTAAGCGTTTTAATAAATCATCAGCTTGTTCTTGATTCATATTCAACGCTGGCAACAAACGAACGACATTACCTGCGGTGACATTAATAATTAGATTGTGTTCTATGCGTGCAATATCCACCAACTCTGCGCATGGTTTGGGTAATTCAATACCAATCATCATACCAAAGCCGCGAACAATAACGTTTTGATCTGCAAGTTGTGTACGGAATTGATCAACTAAGTATTGGCCAATTGTTGCTGCGTTTTCAACAATATTTTCTTTTTGCATCAAATCGATAATCGTGTAGACAATGCGCGAACCTAATGCAGTACCACTATAAGTTGATCCGTGGTTACCTGGAGTAAGAATACCTACACCTTTACCTTGAGTCATCACTGCACCAATTGGGAAACCATTACCCAAGCCTTTAGCTGTCGTCATGACATCAGGAATAATATTGGTATGTTGATACGCAAAATATTTTCCTGTACGACCGTTACCTGTTTGAACTTCATCTAGCATCATCAACCAATTATGTTGATTACAGATTTGACGAATTTCTTCAAGATAACTAAAACCTTGAGGTGCTGTATTTACACCACCTTCACCTTGGATCGGTTCAACGAGAATCGCGACGATATCTGGATGGTTGATTGCTGCTTCTTCAATTGCTTCAATGTCGCCAAAAGGTACACGGATAAAACCTTCAACGAGCGGGCCAAATCCTTCTTGTACTTTTTTATTGCCTGTCGCAGAAAGTGTTGCCATTGTACGACCATGGAAAGAATGATCAGCGACAATGACTTTCGGTAAAGCAATACCTTGCATATGACCGTATTTACGCGCAATTTTAATTGCACCTTCATTTGATTCAGCACCACTATTCGAGAAGAAAATTTCTTCCATACCAGACACTTCAGCTAACTTTTGCGCAGCTGCAGTCTGCCAAGGTACTTCATAAATATTACTGGTGTGAATAAGCGTCGCTGCTTGTTCTGCAATTGCTTCTGCCAAAACTGGATGTGCATGACCTAGACCACATACTGCAATGCCAGTCAGCGCATCTAAATATTCTGTACCTTCAGCTGTATAAAGATACGAACCTCGGCCACGCACAAAGCTGATCGGTTGACGGCTGAATACAGGCATCAAATGAGATGGTTGATCAGTTTGAACTGGAGCGAGGGTGATATTGTTCATGTCTAACTCGTATTTGTTAGGTGGAAAATAAAAGTTTATCTAAGCAAAATCTGCTTAAGATTAAAAGCCTAATTGCAAATTAAACTGGAAAAATTTAGCAATCCATACTCTTTACGGCGGTTTTAGGTATAATGCAGGCAGAATAGTTGAGGATTTAATCAATGACTGAACAAGTGCGTGATACAGAAGCGTTAATTCGTGATCAAATTGCAAAACATGCAGTTCTTCTTTATATGAAAGGCACACCACAGTTCCCACAATGTGGTTTCTCTGCACGTGCAGTTGAAGCATTGAGCCAAATTGGTCGCCCATTTGCTTATGTAAATATTCTTGAAAATCAAGACATTCGTGCGACTTTGCCACAAATTGCAAACTGGCCAACATTCCCACAATTATGGATCAATGGTGAGTTGATCGGTGGTAGTGATATTATGCTAGAAATGTTCCAAACAGGCGAATTAAAAATGCTCGTGGAGCAATATAGCCCAGCGCCTGAAGCTTAATTTAAGCGCAATAAAAAAAAGCACCGATGGGTGCTTTTTTATTTTGAAAACTTCAAATTAGTTTGAAGTCTCATCAGCGAGTTGAGAGGGTTGTTCTTCAGCATTGATCGCTTTATCTTTTTTAGCTTTGTCTTTTTTCTTCTTTTTTTTCTTTTTCTTTGGCTCTTCTTCAATTTCAGCGCCATCTTCAATGGCTTGCCAATATTCTAGCTGCTCCATGACAGCAGCGTAAATTGATCCTTTGGTATAGCGACCTTTTTTATTTAATTCTCCGACAGGACGCGCCATGAGAATCTCAAGTGCTTGATCAATTGTGTTGATGGCATGAATATGGAATTGACCGGCCTCGACAGCATCAATCACATCTTGACGTAACATTAGATGCTGCATGTTTTGACGTGGAATAATGACACCTTGTTTGCCTGTTAAACCTTGAAGTTTACATGCATCAAAGAAACCTTCGATTTTGGCATTGACGCCACCAATCGGTTGTACTTGACCCAGTTGATTCATTGAACCCGTAATCGCCCATGACTGATCAATCGGCAGTTGGCTGATCGCAGAAATTAAAGCGGAGAGTTCTGCAACGGTTGCACTATCACCATCGACTTGACCATAACTTTGTTCAAAAGCCAAAGCGGCAGAGAAGTGCAAGGTTTGTTCACGTCCGAAATGTGCCTTTAAGAAAGACGACATTAATAGTACACCTTTAGCATGAAGTGAACCACCTAACTCCACGCTACGTTCGATATCTAAAATATCGCCGCCACCCTGATACACTGAAGCAGTCAAGCGTGATGGTAGGCCAAATTCGACATCGGCGTAGTGAATCACGGACAAAGCATTTATCTGACCGAGTCGATGACCACGCGTTTCGATAAGCTGTGTACCACGAGATAAATCTTGCCAGTACAACTCTCGTAAATAACCTAGACGATATTGGCGGTGTTTGAGCGCAGTGCCGATATGTTCTGCTGTCACCATAGTTGCATTAGATTTGGATGCATGGTGATGAGATTCATGAATCAGATCACCTAAAGTTAAGGCATGTAGTGACAACGAACTCTGATCCTCTGCTTGACGACTTGAGTCGGTCAGTAAAGCAGCCAAGGCAGAACGATCAAATGGAAGTAGTTTAGAGGATTGAACATAGTCTGCAATCAAATGCATATAAGCTTGTTCATTTTCGTCATTACGTTGTAATGTGTCGGTAAAATCAGCTCTGATTTTAAAGATACTTCCTAACTCAGGCTCCACCTCCAGAATCTCATAATAGATTTCTGGTTCAGCCATTAAAATGACTTTCAATTGTAATGGAATCGATGCGGGCTCAATTGAAATGCTGCCCGTCAGCGTTAGCATGTGCTCTAGAGATGAGAGTTTAATTTGACCAGACTTAATCGCTCGTTTGAGTCCTTGCCATGCATAAGGTTGTTCTAAAAGCTGCTCAGCCTCAAGCATTAAAAAACCACCATTGGCACGATGCAGTGCACCAGGTCGTATTAAAGTGAAATCAGTGCTGATAGTGCCATTTTGCGTTAATTGTTCAACATGGCCAAGTAAGTTGTAATGTGTGGGGAAATCTTCAAAGATGACTGGTGCCCCAGAATTTGGCTTGTTGCTAATGACTAAATTTGCTTGATAACGCGCAGGGACACGGTTAAATAATGCAGGTGAAAAATCAATTTCTTCCTGTTCTAGTACGGTCTCCACATTGTCGATAATATCTTGAGCATATAGTTTTAAATATTGTTCAAGATGTTTGATATCTGGAAATTTATTTAAAATATGTTCCATGCGGGGAATAATGACTTGTTTGGCAATGTCACGATTCAACTCAGACACCATATCTCGAGCTTCATCTTCGAGATCACCAATCTGTAAACCTAAACGCTCAAGCTTTTTATCCATATAACGAATATTGGACGCAATTTCAGAACGTTCTTTGCTACTCAGTGCATTGATGTCATCTTGAGACATCTCTTGAATTTTATTGTCTTTAAGATGAACAGGAATAAAGCAGTGTTCTTCATTACGACTGATCAACTTTAAATCAAGCTCTTCACCTTCTTTGGTAAGCTCAATCAAAGCTTGTTGTTGTTCATGACCTGTCGTTAAACGAATTTTTTCAATCCGATTGTGATACGTTTCAGCACTAAAACGACGTTCGAGCTGTTTGAAAATGGTTTGCCATGTTTGATGTAGCGTACTTTGAAACTTTGCGCCTTGTCCTGCAGGAAAGTTAAGCGCAATTGGGTTGCGTGCATTTTTGAAGTTGTATACATAAACCCAATCATCCGGTGTAGGCATATCTTTGGCATGTTGTTGGAGTAAGCGCTTGATCATGGTGCGTTTACCCAACCCTGCAGTACCCACAGCAAAGATGTTATAGCCTGAGTATGGAAGGGCAATGCCTGCTTCTACAGATGCTTTAGCACGATCTTGTCCTAAAAAATTATTAAGAGGCTTGATACGTTTTGTAGACGCAGGAATATTGTCATAATTTGGAATATGCGTCAGTTGTTCTGGTTTGAGTGCTGTTGCATTCAAGGTGTTTTGCGTGGCTTCAAGTTCAAATACGGATAGGAGCTTGTTTTGTGAGTTTTGTTCTAAGTTTGTGGATGTCGTGGTTAAAGCTACTGCGGTGGAACTAATTTGATCGTGTCTCTGGGTCACAGGTGAAATCCAAAACTATAATTTACATTTGATAGTTTAAGGTATACAGGTTTAGCCAAAAATATCAAGTTGAGATAGATCAAATTGATGAAATACTCGGTGAAGTTTGCGTAAATTATATTGAAACCAAGCGCATTACAGAGTTGAATAGCGAGAGTACTTTTCACTGAAAATAACAACGCAATGACATCACAATCTTCGTCACCAGAATCAGCTGGATGGACTTCGGCATTTAAAGCCTTTCTTGATCGACGCGCGATCATTATGCTTTTTTTGGGTTTCTCATCAGGTATCCCAATTTTTCTGATTTTTTCAACTCTATCTTTCTGGTTGAGTGAAGCCGGTATTCAGCGTAGTACCATTACCATGTTTTCATGGGCAGCCTTAGCTTATGCCTTCAAGTTCATTTGGGCACCTTTGATTGACCGATTACCATTGCCTTATTTAACAAGGAAATTGGGTAAACGACGAGGGTGGTTGTTGGTTTCACAGATTTTGGTCGCAATTGCTATTTGTTCAATGGCATTTACTGATCCGAGTATTCATGGAGGAAGTATAGGGCCATTTTCAAGTTTAACGTTCATGGCGATATCCGCAATCTTTCTCGGATTCTCATCAGCGACACAAGATATTATTGTGGATGCTTATCGTATTGAGTTGACACAAGATACGAGTGTTCAGACGGTTATGGCTTCGACCTATAACGCAGGTTATCGAATTGCGACCATCGTAACTCAGCTCGGTGCATTACTCTTCGCTGCATCACTTGGTACAGCCATGGGTAACTATATTTATGAGGCGTGGCAGTCCACCTATTTGCTCATGGCTGGATTGATGATGATCGGGATTGTGACGACTTTAGTGATTCATGAACCGGTAGTAAATCAAGAACCTCATCAGTATCAAGCAAAGGATTATTTTCAGTTATTTATCGTCTTTGTGATTTCAACAGTAGTCTTCGTTTGTGGGTTTCTCCAATTTGGTGCTTGGATTTCACAGTTAAATATCGATGGTAATTTTCTGTCATTTATCGGGCAAGTTTTACGTTTCTTCGCAAGTGTGGCGTTGGCTGTGTTGGTCGTATTTGGATTAACCCGAGCAAAACTCATTGATGAAAAAATAGTCGTCGAGACATGGCTATCACCGATTTTAGATTTCTTCAAACGTTATGGTTTGAAAGTTGCGTTAGCTATTTTATTACTCATTGGTTTTTATCGAATTTCAGATATTGTCGCTGGGGTGGTCGCCAATCTTTTTTATCTTGATTTGAATTTTGATAAAGAAGAAATCGCTTGGTTTAACAAGTTTTTCGCCATTTTTTTTGTAATTTTAGGTGGCTTCCTTGGAGGCTTATTAGCTCAGCGTTATAACATTATGAAAATGATGTTGGTGGGCGCTATTGTTGCCAGCACGACCAATCTCATCTTTGTGGGGCTCGTAAAATCTGGACCAACGATGAATCAAGTCTTGGTACAAATGGGAGGTCAACAGCATCAAGTGACTCCTGATGAAGTGGGGAACTGGTCTTTAAAGCTCCCTGCATCTAATTTTGCTGAACATAATAGTATTCAAGTGTTATCCACCCCTGATGGTTATGATAAAGCCCTGAATGTTGAAATCCCGCTTCAACGCTATTCGAGTCAGGATGATTCTCAGATTTTCATCCAAGCCATTGGAGGGGATAATGTTCTCTACCAAGATGAGTTAAGCAAGGATGTCATTATTCGCGGTCAACTCTCGAACTTAAAAGCTGAAAGCACACTACAAACACTGAATATTCGTATTTCAAATCAGCAAGTGATACCTGCGAAGTTGGATCAAAATAATTGGAGCGTGGTCGTCCCCGGAGACAGTCTAAAAGACCACACTAAATTTACGGTGCAAGCGGTTGTACAGCATGCAGGTCAGGCGCATGAATTAACCCAAGATCATATTTATAAAACAGTTTCAACGATCCAACCGAAGTCACGTATGGCTTTATCTGATCTTCCAGCTGTTCAAGTTGATAGTGATCAAATAGTCGAACTCAAAGGTAAAGTGGTTGTCCCTTATAGCAAGGTGTGGCTGGTGATGGGGATTGTATTTGACAATCTCGCATCAGGACTTGCTGGTGCAGTATTTATTGCGTTCCTATCAAGTTTGACTAGCGTTTCATTTACAGCAATGCAATATGCAATTTTTAGTTCATTGATGTTATTACTTCCAAAGATGATTGGTGGCTATTCAGGTACAATAGTGACAAACTTCGGTTATTCATCATTCTTCTTTATGACTTTTTTAATGGGTTTACCTATTTTGTTACTTGTTATTTGGGTGGCGAAATTGTTAAATCAGTTGAAAAGTACATCTTTCAATCAATAGGTAAATTTTATGCGAATGTTACATACCATGTTACGTGTAGGCAATTTAGAGCGTTCATTGGCGTTCTATACTGAAGTACTCGGTATGACTTTGCTTCGTAAACGTGATTATGAAGAAGGTCGATTCACTTTAGCCTTTGTGGGTTATGGTGATGAAGAAAACAATACTGTTCTTGAGCTAACGTATAACTGGGATACAGACAGCTATGAGCTGGGTAATGCGTATGGTCATATTGCGATCGCAGTGGATGATGCGTATAAGGCGTGTGAAGAAATCAAAGCACGTGGTGGTAACGTTGTCCGTGAAGCTGGACCAATGAAAGGCGGCGTAACCGTAATCGCTTTTGTGGAAGATCCAGATGGTTACAAGATTGAACTTATTCAACAAGACAGTAACGCGAGAAATAATTAAATTTCACTCGCTGATTTGTGAGTAAAATTTTAAAGATAAGCCCAATCAATGTGTATTGGGCTTATTTTCAATTCAGATAGAATAAAAAGAGGGATATGGGGTGCTAAAGTTCTTAGCGTTAGATCGTTTCACGATATTGCTGTTTGTTATGGTGATTTTAGCGTCAGTGATGCCAATTTCAGGTGTTGCTGCTCACTATTTTTCTTATTTCACCACGATTGCAATTGCAATCCTATTTTTTTTACATGGTGCAAAGTTATCACGTGAGGCGGTGATTCAAGGCATTAAACATTGGCAATTACACAGTTTGGTCTTTGCACTGACGTTCGCAGTTTTCCCAATTCTAGGATTAATAGCTAAACCTGTATTGCTACCGCTACTTGGACAAGAACTGTATTGGGGCTTCTTGTTTATGTGCTTTTTACCCTCAACAGTTCAGTCTTCTATTGCATTTACTTCTGTAGCAGGTGGTAATGTCGCAAGTGCTGTGTGTAGTGCTTCATTCTCTAATATTATTGGTATGTTTATCACTCCTATATTAGTGACCTTATTTATTTTAGGTCAGTCTGATCATGGGTTCGATCCAACCAATGCGATAGTCAAAATTATTCTGCTCTTATTGGTTCCATTTATTCTGGGACAATTATTGCGTCCTATCGTTTTTCCTCTGATTCAAAAAGCCCCGAGTATTGTCAAAACTTTTGATCAAGGATCAATTCTTTTGGTGGTGTATGGCGCATTCAGTAGTGCAGTCGTAGCAGGTCTATGGAATGAAGTCAGTGGGGTGACCTTAATGTGGTTAATTATTGCATGCTCTGTGCTTCTGACTTTGATTATGCTTTTAGCCTATCACGCCCCAAAGTGGTTTGGATTTAATCGTGCCGATCAAATTGCTGTATTTTTTTGTGGTTCTAAGAAAACACTCGCAAGTGGAGTGCCTATGGCGCAAATTCTTTTCATTGGACAACCTATGGGGATGATCATATTGCCAATTATGATTTTCCATCAAATCCAATTAATGGTGTGCGGAATTATTGCAAATCATTGGTCCAAGCAAATTGAAAAGTCTTAAAGGAAAAATTCGCTATCTGAAATAAAGTGGCGTATAATGTCGTCCACTTGTTGTGCTTAGCTCTGACGGAAGCCGTCTCGGTGGGCCAAAAGAATGGTCTGTTGTGGTGTTGATCTGCTGTATTTCAGCCTTTCCTCTGCGTCTGTTGTAATGGATGAAGAGAGTGATCAATTGCGATGACAGCTAAAGCCTTCTTAACTCTATGGAGAATCGACCATGCGCGCCGATATTCACCCAAAATACGAAAAATTAGTTGCTACTTGCTCTTGCGGTAACGTAATCGAAACTCGTTCAGCTGTTGGTAAAGAAACACTTTACCTAGACGTATGCTCAGCTTGCCACCCATTCTATACTGGTAAGCAAAAGAACGTTGACACTGGCGGTCGTATCGACAAGTTCAAACAACGTTTTGCTGGTATGTCACGTTCTATCAAACGTTAATACCCAAAATAAAAAAAACAGGCGTTCAGCCTGTTTTTTTATGTCCAAAATTTGGAATTAACTTTGATCTTGAACATTCATGAGCTGATCCAATTTACGCTGGTAATAATCACCTTGTAAAAATCTCACGTCGACATTCCACGCGTTGGCAAAGCTATTCATATCATTGAGATTTTTGAGTAATAAATTGACTGATCGATGACTATTGAAGTATTCAATCGCTTGTTTAAAACGTTCAATACCTTCTTCAGTATTTAAATCATCTGTGAATTCTTCATGCAGCGTGAAATTCTGAATATTGGCAACTTTGAGAATGAGATCGCTACATTTACTTAATCCAAACTCGCAAACGGCAATATCTGCACCTTGTGCTCTCAATACCTCAATCGCAGGCAGAATTTCATTTAAATGTTGAGCAATGTATTTTTCTTTAAACTGTAAAATCAGTGGTTGAGGTGCTTTTGCTCCTACAATCATGAGCAGTTTTGAAATTAATTCTGCCAATTGATGATGCTTTAAAAGAACATGGTGTCGTAAATTAATAATCAGTTTAGCTTCAGGATATTGTGTTAAAAAATTGTGCAGTTGCTTTGCTGCTTCAACCAAAATCCATCGGTCAATTTTAATAGACAACTCAGGGTCACCCACCAATTCTTCAATATCGTCCAATTGAATCCATTGGTTTTCAAAAATAAACCCACTGCTTACTTCATAGGTATTAAGACTAGTGTCTTCTTTATCATAGATTTGTTGGAACTTTAGCGTAATTTGATCGCGTTCAAGAACTTTACGAAGATGTACTAGGATATCGCCGTGAACTTCGTCTGACTGTACAGGTTCTTCAATTGCTTGAAATACAAATTCTGTTGAATGATCAGGCTCTACTTCAGAAGAAGGTGTATTCAACTGAATAGAGGTCGGCTCATCTGCTTGAGTAACTTCAAAATGAATCTCTTCAATTTCTTCAAGCGTTGTCTCTAAAGCAGCATCATTGCTCAATAAATTGGGTAGGGGTGTGTTATAAGCATTTGCAATGAGCTGTTCAAAATTATCTACATTTAAATCTGACAGTTTGAAGAGACTATAACCAATTTTGACATGCTGTTGATAGGTTTGATCTCCCAGATTGACGAGCCTAGGTTTTTCAAGCGCATGTAGTGCAGAGAGTCTTGATTTTAGAACTTCAATCGTTTCAGCTTGAATGATAGTGGCATACAGGGCTGTTTCAATTTTAAATACAGCGCCATTGGTCTGTTCGAGAATAAAGTCTGAAAGTTTGCCGAAATAGCCTTTAAAAGTATCCCAATCAGAACTCAAGATATAGTCTGGACAACTGGCTAGGCTGAAGATGACCAAAGCATTTTCTTGAGCAGGGTGTTCTTCAAGATGTTGTAAAATTTTTGCCAATGTTGTGTGTGGTGCAATTCTACTGTCTTGGTGAGGTGCAGTCTCAAGTTGAGGACTAAATGGTTGATCATCCTGTTGAAAATGCGTTGAAATCGTAATTTCAATGATTTGATTTTGATCTGTAGGATTACATTCAATTTGGACTGGATTTTGATGTGTTAACTGTGGATTAAGAGAAATCAGTTCAAAAGGTCCATACTCAAATTTACCGAAAGCTAATTTTTTAAATCGTGCTTTAAAAGATTGAATATCCTCAGGTTGTATTAAATCAATGAGCGGGGATCCAATAACGTCATCAAACGTGTTGAAGCCAAATAAATGCGTAAACTCATGGTTGCATTCAACGACAATCCCTTCTTCTATGATTGCAACTGCTTTTTTATGCTCTTCGATCCAATTTTGTTTAATTTGAACATTGTGTTTCAGTACATCCGTTAATTGCATCTGATTTTTTTGTAAGCGACTAAAAGCCAATGCTCGAATAATTTTAAGTAAACATTGTTCAGGTTGATCAATATTTAAAACATCATAGATGCCCATCGAAATGAGTTTTACTTCAGACATTTCTAGCGCTTCTGGAGCTAGATAAAGTGTTGGGGTAAAAGCTTTATCAGAATCTGCAAGCAGTCGAAGAAAATGAGTTAAGGTCAGTTCATAGGCACGACCAAACAGAATTAAATCCCAACCTAAATGAAGTTGCTTTTCAAGACTCACTTGATCATCGAGTAGCACAGCTTCTACCTTGTACCCGCGTTTTTCGAGTAAAGAGATAATATGGTTATAACGAATCTGGTTATCATCGACAATGAGTAAGCGCATTCCAGATTGCTTTAATTGTGTTGATAGAAGTAGGTTTTTCACTTCAATGCTTCCCATACGTCTTGAAAACGATTTGATTCAAGGTTTTGATGTTGTAAAAATTCATCAATCAAATATTGCTGCTCATCATTAAATAATTCAAATTCAAATTGAACAAAACTTTGTGTGATGAGCATGGTCTTTATCAATTCTACTTTGATATCTTGATCAGTTAAGCGTAGATAAATAGATTGTTGTTCTTTGAAAAACTGTAAATTTGGCAAAATAAGAGAATGCTGTGGAGCATCAATCTTCAAGGTTTGTACAAATAAACATGGATGATAATTAAAAGAACTTCGATCTGTATAAACTTTTGCGGCGCAAGGGTGGATGTCGGGTCCAATCACTTCAAGCCCAAGTTCATAGCTTTTTTTAACAGATTGTTTAATCCAACGAATTACACCACCTTTCCATTTGCTGTTCACCCCCTCATTGATCAGGATAAATTCACCAGTTCTCAAATTTGGAGGTGCTTCTTCTTCTAACCAACGTACGCGATAGCCATTTAAACTGATATCTAAAACTTGAGCCGCATGGATTTGACGTGCCTGTTTATCTAGAACTTTGTTTGATTTGTCTGTATAGGCATCTGGGTAGTCATTTAAATATGTAAACGCAAACTCGTCTTCTGATTTTGATTTAGGCGGTGTTAGTCGCAAGGTTTCGCTAAAAGTTTTGGTCTTTGAGAGATAATAATGTGCGGTAAGTAAACTGAAACAGAGTTGTAACTGAGCGGAATGTTCATAACGTTCATGTCTGCGTTCAATGGTCGAGCCTAAAACATTTTGTACATGAAATTTAAGAGGCGCAGTTAAATATGCTTTCTCTTTCTTAGATAGATATTCATTGTCCTTTTGAATGGTTAAGTTTACATGCTCAAGCAACGATTGTGTCGCCACGAAAATGTTTGGTTTAAAACTCTCATGGTGTTTTCGGTTGTAAACTGGCGGATGATCTTTAGTGGTATCAATAACGTAACGAGATAAAGCGGTTTCGCGTGGTAAAACTTGCACTAGTTGTGCCCAATCCGCTGTGCATTGATAGAGCGCGTAGATCTCAGAAGGACGAATTTGGTGAGTATTAAATATTTCTAATAATAAGACTTGGGCATAGCATTGTTGAATATTTTTTAAAGCGTGATGAGTGCCTTGCAATAAATTAATATTCACCGTGTGTTCTTGGTTTTTTAATGCCAAATCATACAGATAATGGGTCATTAACCATTGCTTAGACAAGGCAGAACGATAAAGCATCTGTTGTTGTACTAGCAATAAACCCAATTGTTGAAGAGCGTAATAACTGGAAAGGAGTCGTGCAGTTTTCACATTACGCTTTTGAGCAAACTTCAAAATAGAAAACTTTTGTTGTTTTAGCTGCATTTCACTGCGCTGTGCAATATCTATGTAGATATCAGCAAATAATGTTCTCAAGCGAGTGGTTAATTCTATAATATCTTTGTTACGGTCAGATAGAAAAAGACCTTGATTTAAAAAGTTTTTTTCAAGTCTCTCTAAAATATTTTCGATCAAAGGATGTAGCGCTTGAATAAGATCAAAGCGCAATGTTTCCGAACATTTGAGTTCAGCGATTTCATATAGGGCTTTCAACACCGCTTCAGAGGTGTCACCTAATTGCATAATTGAAAGTTGAGATGCCCAAAAACCCAAGTCCTGAACATTTGCATTTGCAAAACTCAGTTGATCTCGAGTCAAGGCAGTAGGATAGTGAAAAATTTCTGAAATCTGAGCCTGAAGCATGTGAATGAGTCTCTAAAAAGTGGCAACTCCATAAAGCGGTGTTTTATTCTGTTCTCCCGCAATTTCTCTAACCAGCTTTGGAACCAAGTATCCAGGCAACCTTGCCAAAACCTCTTTATAGATTGAATCAATAGATTCACTTGGTAAATCAAAATGCTGAGCACCTTTCACTTTATCCAACACATGTAAATAATAAGGCATCACACGCGCATCAAATAATCGATGACTTAGATCAACCAAAATATCAGGATGATCATTAATACCTTTTAATAACACAGCTTGATTCAACACCAAAATATTTTGTTGTGAAATTTGCATTAATTTCGAAGCGGTAAAGTCATCAATTTCAGCAGCATGGTTTGAGTGTACCACTAGAATAATACGTAGCCTACTGTTTTTTAACAGAGAAATAAGTTCATCATCAAGCCGATTTGGAATAACGATTGGAACTCGAGAATGAATACGCAAAATTTTAAGATGTGGAATTGAACTTAATCTATCGATCCAAACGGCAAGTTTACGATTTGAAAGTGTTAGGGGATCCCCTCCGCTTAAGATCACTTCATTGATTTCTGGATGAGCGAGTAAGTAGTCTTGTATTTTTTTCCAGTCGTCATTTTTAGGTAAATTTTCTTGATATGGAAAATGACGTCTAAAACAATAACGACAATGAACAGCACATGCACCTGTTAAAGTCAGTAAAAAACGTGACTGATATTTATGTAATACACCTGGAATTAAATTGGCAGCCTCCTCATCAAGGGGGTCTGTCACAAAATCAGGATGTTCATTTAACTCCAGATGATGAGGGAGTACTTGAAGTAACAGTGGATCATCAGGATTAGATTTTTGCATCTTCGCGACGAAGGCGCGAGGGACTCTTAATTTAAATTGGGCTGATGCCAAAATTGCACCATGTATTAAATCTTCAGGTTGCAATTCCAAGAGTTCAATGAGCTCATGTGGGTCAGTGATTAAATCGCTGAGTTGATTTTGCCAATGTTGCTCTTGATACAAATAGTGGGTCATACAGTTTAAATTTAGAGGGAGATAAAAGGCTTCATTTTAAATCAAAACCCATTGAAAAACTCAGTTGTGTCCTGATTAAGCCTTCTTTATTGAATGTTGGGATGAAAATACTCAAGCCTAAAGATGATCAAATTAAGTCTACAACAGTAGTTCTGCATGGAACTTAGACAGCTTAAACGTTGTATTTCGGAATTTATCATTGCGGCAGAGTAGGTTGGTCATTTAGAATACGCAACATAAATGCATGTGCATGTGGCATATCATGCACCTGTCAGACTTGCTAAATGACAGTGTAGCAGCCCATCGCATTAATAGATTAAAGTTAGTAAGTTTGGAGTGAGCCTCTCATGGCCTATTATTCTACGAACGATTTCAAGTCTGGCCTTAAGGTAATGCTTGATGGTAACCCATGCTCAATCATGGAAAACGAATACGTTAAACCAGGTAAAGGCCAAGCGTTCAACCGTGTTAAATTACGTAACCTTAAATCAGGTAAAGTATTAGAAAAAACATTCAAATCTGGTGATTCTTTAGAAGCTGCAGATATCGTAGAAGTAGAAATGGACTACTTATACAACGACGGCGAACTATGGAACTTCATGGATCCTGTAACTTTCGAGCAAATTGCGGCTGATAAAGTTGCAATGGGTGATGCTGCGAAATGGTTGAAAGACGATTCAAACGAAAAATGCACAATCATGTTGTGGAATGGTGTTCCTTTAACAGTGAATGCACCTAACTTCGTGGTATTAAAAATTGTTGAAACTGATCCAGGCGTACGTGGTGATACTTCTGGCGGTGGTGGTAAACCAGCGAAACTTGAAACAGGTGCTGTAGTACGTGTTCCATTATTCGTTCAACAAGAAGAAAGCGTTCGTGTTGACACACGTACTGGTGAATACTTAGAACGTGCATAATGGTGTAAATTTATACTATTATCGAAAGGGATGATGACAATCATCCCTTTTTTAATGCCAAGGTCTAAGGTAAAGAAGAATTATTGAGGAGTATAGTCGCAAGGGAAAACAGCAGTAACACGAATAATAAAATTGAGCTGATTGCAAATACGAAATAATGAGGGTTTGATATGGATCAAATACAACCGAAGTCATCCATGGCTTCGAAATTGATTTGGATTATTGTGGCCATAATTGGCGCAGTGTCCTTTGGAATATTAGCGGTTAGTCGTGGAGAACATGTCAACGCAGTTTGGCTCGTACTCGCTGCAGTCTGTGTTTACAGTATTGCATATCGTTTTTATAGTTTATTTATTGCAAATAAAGTATTCGAGTTAAATGCTCGGCGTTTAACACCTGCGCACCGTCTAGCGGATGGTCTAGATTATGTGCCTACAAATAAAAGTGTTCTGTTTGGTCATCACTTTGCTGCGATTGCAGGTGCTGGTCCGTTAGTTGGGCCTATTCTTGCTGCGCAAATGGGTTATTTACCAGGAACGATTTGGCTGTTAGTCGGTGTTGTACTGGCAGGTGCAGTCCAAGATTTTCTAGTTTTATTTATTTCTACACGCCGTGACGGACGTTCACTGGGTGAAATGGCAAAACAAGAACTGGGTTCATTTGCAGGAATTATTGTGATGCTTGGCGCATTAGGGGTAATGATCATTATCCTAGCTGTGCTTGCACTCGTGGTGGTTAAAGCATTAACCAATAGTCCATGGGGTGTGTTTAGTATTGCTGCCACCATTCCAATTGCATTATTTATGGGCGTATATATGCGATATATCCGTCCAGGAAAGATTGCCGAAGTTTCAATCATTGGCTTTGTACTGATGATGCTCGGTATCATCTACGGTGAAAATATTGCTCAACATCCTTATTGGGGGCAATTATTCACTTTATCTGGTACAGAGTTAACATGGGCATTGATTATCTACGGTTTCATCGCTTCTGTATTACCAGTATGGTTGTTATTGGCTCCACGTGATTATTTATCGACTTTCTTGAAAATTGGCGTGATTGCAGGTTTAGCATTGGGTATCGTATTTGCGATGCCTGAATTAAAAATGCCTGCAATTACCCACTTCGTAGATGGCACGGGACCTGTATTCTCTGGATCACTTTTCCCATTCTTATTTATTACCATTGCCTGTGGTGCAATTTCAGGTTTCCATGCATTGGTTTCATCAGGAACTACACCTAAGCTCGTAAATAATGAACGCGATATCCGGATGATCGGATACGGCGGTATGTTGATGGAATCATTTGTCGCAATCATGGCGATGATCTGTGCAACGATCTTGGATCCAGGCGTTTATTTTGCCATTAACTCACCAGCTGCGGTGATAGGAACGACGGTTGAAAGTGCCGCAGAGGCGGTACGTAATTTAGGATTTGTGGTTACACCTGAAGCTCTAACACTACTTGCTCAAGAGGTTGGTGAAAGCACAATTCTTTCTCGTACTGGTGGTGCACCGACGTTTGCGATTGGTATGGCGCACATCATCACTGAAATTTTTAATAGTCGAGAAATGATGGCATTTTGGTATCACTTTGCGATCTTGTTTGAAGCGCTCTTTATTCTAACTGCTGTTGATGCAGGAACACGTGCTTGCCGTTTTATGGTTCAAGATACTGTGGGGATCGTTGTCCCTGCGGTTAAAAACTCTAAGTCGTTTGTGGGCAACTTGATTGGTACTGCCGTTGCAGTCTCAGGCTGGGGTTTCTTTGTATATCAAGGGGTAGTTGATCCACTGGGCGGTATTAATAGTTTGTGGCCATTATTTGGTATTGGTAACCAAATTTTAGCTGCGATGGCGCTGATGCTGGGTACCGTAATTCTGTTTAAGATGAAGAAAGAAAAATATGTATGGGTCACCATTGTTCCAACGATTTTCCTATTCATTACAGCGATGACTGCTGGTTGGCAAAAAATCTTCCATGAAAATCCAAAAATCGGATTCTTGGCACAAGCAGATCGTTTCAATGCGGCTATTGAGCGAAACGAAATTTTAGCGCCTGCGAAATCAATTGCGGAAATGCAAACTGTTGCTTTATCAAATCAGATTAATGCTGCGTTATGTGCATTCTTTATGATTGTTGCTGTGGTGATGTTATTTGCTGCTATTAAAGTGATTCGTCGTGCTTTAGCAAATCCGCAGCCAACGGCTCAAGAAGCTGAAGCAATTTATACTGATCAAATCCCTGCAGGAGAGACCAAATGAGTTTGAAAGAACAAATTCGTCAAAAGCTAGCATTGGGTAAAATCATTAAATTCACGATTTTGGCTCAGCCGAAGAAGTTTTTAATGTTGAATGGAATCAAAACAGTTCAACTGATTTGGCAGCGGCTACAACAAAGTTTTCGTTTAATGGTGGGTGTGCCAGATTACCAAAACTATGTAGAACATATGAAAAAGCATCACCCTGACTTAGAGCCAATGGATGAAAAAACTTTTCATCGTTATTGTGTCGATGCACGCTATCCAAGTGCAGCAGGCGGTATGAAGAAATGTCCATGTTAATTTTCTAGCTTTACATAAAAAACGGCACTGAGGTGTCGTTTTTTATTTGTCTTAATTGTATAAAACCTGACAAATTTATTGTTCTGAAACTCGTATACTCTTGATCAATAACAAAGGATAAAAACACGAAAATTGGAATTTATGGTGCTGGGTCGATTGGGTGTTATATCGGTGGAAGAATGGTCGCAGCAGGCCATCAGGTGACATTTTACTGTAGAGAAAGAAGCTATCAAAAATTAAGCCAAAATGGGTTGGAGCTCTGTGATTTAAACGGCTACCATCATAAGCTCATTCCAGATCAATTAAGACTTACAACAAATCTAGCAGAAGTCCTAGACACGGACTTAGTCATGATTTGTGTAAAATCAGCAGCGACAGAGCAAGTGGCATCTGAAATACGAAGCTGTGACACTCTCAATAAACCACGTCTCATCGGTTTTCAAAATGGGGTGAATAATGTTCCACGGTTAAAAAAAATGCTGCCAGAATGGGAGATTATGGAAGGAATGGTTCCATTTAATGTCGCAGAACTCAAACCTTCTCATTTTCATCAAGGTTCTGATGGAATATTAATGATAAAAAAATTTGCAGAAAATAATCAGCTAAAAATAATGTTAGATGCGGCGAAACTACAAGTTGAATTCCGTGATGATATGTTAGAGGTACAGTGGGCTAAAGTCTTATTCAACTTGAACAATTCGATTAACGCTTTATCTGGTCTAACTTTAAGAAATCAACTTACTAATCGAATGTATAGAAAGTGCCTTGCTCAGGCACAGTTAGAGACGCTTCAAATTTTAAAGCAGGCAAATATTAAACCCGCACAATTAACGCCTGTACCAGCGAACATCATTCCTCATATTCTTTGACTTCCTAATTGGTTGTTTAAGTTGATCAGTCGCAAAATGTTAGCCATTGATCCACTAGCTCGTTCATCTATGCAGGATGATCTGAATTTAGGGCGCACGACGGAGGTTGATTGGATTAATGGTGAAGTGGTCAGACTTGCTAATACACTCGGGGGGAATGCACCGATCAACAGCTATTTTATTGAACAGATCAAGCTGGCGGAAAACAATAATTCAAGCCTTCAAATTGGACCTGAAGAGATGCTCACACAGTTGAAGCTTATTCAGCATTAAGTTTGATACTGATTCTTTAATACACTGATTATTAGAAATATTTGAGAAAATAAAAAAAACCTGTATGGTAGAAATATACCGTTTTGGAAATGTAAATGATGATTTGGGGAATGAAGCAGAGTGTTCAATCAAAAGATATTATACAGCCTGAGTTAGAATCTCAGATTCAATCATTTACTCCCAAAATTTCATTATTTCTAGAACAAATCAATCAAATTGTTTTGGATAAAAATACGCAAACTGAATTGGCTTTATGTAGTTTAATTGCAGGTGGTCATATTTTATTTGAAGACTTACCTGGATTGGGTAAGACCACATTGGCCAGTAGTTTGGCATCATTATCAGGTTTATCATTTCAAAGAATCCAATTTACCAATGATATGCTCGCCAGTGATGTAATTGGCGTGAATGTTTTTAATCAAAAAGAGCATCAGTTTGAATTTAAGTACGGACCTGTCTTTACCCAAGTTCTTTTGGCAGATGAAATTAATCGCTGTAGTCCTAAGACACAGAGTGCATTGCTAGAAGCGATGGAAGAGGGCTACGCCACGATTGATGGACAGCGTTATGCTTTACCTCAGCCTTTTTGGGTGATAGCAACTCAGAATCCACTCTTTCAAAGCGGGACTTATGCACTACCAGAGTCTCAGTTAGACAGATTCCTCATGCGGTTATCTCTTGGCTATCCATCTCGCCATGCAGAAAAAATACTTCTTCAACAAGAATCACGTGCCAAATTAATCGCACAGTTGATCCATGTATTTAATGAGACTGAAATACTAAGATTGCAATCCTTGACTCATCAAGTCCATTTAAGTGATGCAATTCAAGACTATTTATTGGATTTGGCTGCGGTAACACGAAAAAGTGCGCATGGTTTATCGACGCGTGGATTATTGGCTTTAAAACGAGCATCACAAGCGAGAGCGATCGTGCATGCCAGAGCCTTTGTCATTCCTGATGATGTAAAAGCTGTATTTTCAGCAGTATGCGCTCATCGATTAAACTTGAGTGAGGATGAGACGGTCTCCCTAATGAATCAGGTTAAATTGATTTGAGGGTATGCAGGTGACCAGTATCTGGAAGCAATGGTTAAAAAAAAGATTTCGGTTTGAGCAGAGTAAAAAAATTGGTCAACGCGATATTTTGATTTTTATTTATCAGCAAGGTTTCTTATATCTTGTGTTGATTTTGATCACATTTATTGCGGGTATTAACTATGCCAATAATTTGATATTAGGTTTCTGCTTTTTAATTAGTGCGATCTTATGCATTAGTTTTTATATCACCTTTAAACAATTGCATGGTCTTGAGATAGACATCATTACTGATGAAGTCGGACAGGTAGGGCACTCGATTTTATTTAAAATCTACTTGAATCAACCTTATTCATATTCACGTTATTTATCGATCTCCATCGATTCTGAGACACAGCATATTCACATTGACCAAAAACAGTCTGAATGTGTTATTCAGATTCAGGTTGATCAACGAGGACAGTATAACTATCCCGATATACACATTGCTTCAGTGTATCCATTTGGTCTTGTTCGAGCTTGGACTTTTATCTTTCATGGACGACATGCATGGATTGCGCCTCAAGCCAAAATAAATCCGAATACAAGCTTTTCAAATGCATTTGTATTGGATCAGGAAAAAGATGAGTTTAAAGAATTAAGAAGTTTTCAGGTCGGCGACTCATTACAAAGTGTATCTTGGAAGCAGGCTGCTCGTGGACAAGGTTTGTATATTAAAGTTTTTGAAGAGCATCAACAGGATCGATGTGTTGATATTCATTATCATCATATGCCGTCAGTCGAGCATGAAGAAAAGCTCAAATATATGATGGGTGTGGTGGAGCAGTGTGAGCAATTACAAATTCCTTTTAAGCTGGTGTTACCTCATGCCGAATTGAATCAAGGATTTGGAGCTGAGCATATCAAGCAGGCTAAAATTCTGCTTGCTCAGGCATAAAGTGTGAAATAGAAAATAGGTTTTGATATATGGTACATCCTAAAGTTTCACAATCCATGCTATTGAGTTTGGCACTCATTTTATTTATCCAGATTATTTATCTGCCTTATGCTTTAATTTTGGTGCTCTGTATTGAGCTTATATATTTATGGCATATTCAAAAAAGTAAAAAAAATGTCTCCAAAGCAATAAAATTTAGTTTTACAGCAATTGCACTTGGCGCGATTTATCTGCATTACCATACCTTTGTTGGTGTTGAGGCTGGGGTAGCATCGCTGACAACTTTTCTATTTGCAAAAGCATTAGAAACCCAAAAAAAACGTGATTTGATCATCGTTTTTAATTTTGCCTTATTCGTGGCGGCAAGTACGTTTTTATATAGTCAAACGTTGTATGTTGCTTTGGGAGTGGTGCTGTGCTTAGTGAGCTGTTTTGTAGGACTCTATAGAATTCAAACCGCGGAGTTTCTGTCCACTCGAGAAACTAAAAATGGCTTAAAGCACGATGTCATTCATGTTGGTAAATTCATCGGATTGGCAATTCCTTTTTTTATACTACTCTTTATTTTTTTCCCAAGATTACCTCCGCTTTGGCATCTCCCGATTCAGCAAAATAAGGGAATGACAGGAATCAGTGACTCTATGTCCCCAGGTGACATTGCTGAGCTGTCTCAGTCAAATGAATTGGCATTTCGTATTATTGGTGATATCACAAAATTACCGACGCGTTCAGAAATGTATTGGCGAGCTTTGGTCTTAGATCAATATGATGGTCAAAAATGGACGAGTCATGGATTTAATAGAGGGTTAAACGAGTTAAACTCTTATCAACTTTCTAATTTAAATCAAAAAGTTGAATATCAGTATTTGGCTAAAGATCCTTCTGTAGAATGGATCATGGGATTAGAGCAATCTGTACCTCAACAACGAAATTATTATCTCCGTTATGACGGTGGTATTTCAGCTCAACGACCTATTCAAACGGCTCAACCCATAAACTTAGTTTGGTTAGGGCGTGAGACGAAAATAAATCATGAACTTAGTCAGTTTCAAATTCAGTATTACACTCAGTATCTCCATCAGCGTGATATCAAAAGTCAAAGTTTAGCGTGGGACTTATTTATTAAAAGTGGAGAGCAGCCAGAGCGTTATATCCAGCAAGTTTTAGACTGGTTTAAGCAAAATAGCTTTCAGTATTCTTTATCTCCCGGTGTTTTGAGTGGTGATCGGATAGATGCATTTATGTTTAATTCACGACAAGGATTTTGTGAGCATTTTGCTTCTAGTTTTGTCATGATGATGCGTTATGTCGGTATTCCTGCCCGAGTCGTGACTGGTTATCAAGGAGGTCAATTTGCGCCAGACCAGAAAAGTTGGGAAGTGAGGCAGTTAGATGCACATGCTTGGACTGAAGTATATTTTGGAGGTCAATGGCAGAGGATTGATCCCACTGCAATGATTGCTCCTGAACGTATTGATCAGGGAATGCAAAATTTAATTCAAAATAATCAAACACTCTACTCTGAGAATACAAATTGGTCAGTTGCAAAATATCCTTTTTTGACAAAAATTCGCGTATGGAGTGATTACGCAAGTTATCAATGGCAAAGTAAAGTTGTTGGATATAATGCTGATCAACAGCAGAGTTGGATGACAAAATTTGGAATTCATTCAGTTGCTTCAGTGTTTGTGATTATCCTTGCAGGCTCACTGATCATATTAGGATGTTATGCGCTATGGATGTTGAGAAAAAAGAGAAAACACTATTCACAAATCGATTGGGTACTTCATGTTTTCAATAGAAAATTAGGACTTCACAGTCGCCGTTATTCTTACGAAACGGTTCGACAATGGTTAGAAAGAATTTCATCACCTTTAAGTCAAAATAATAGAGCTGTTTTCCTTGAAATTATCATTCTGTACGAGCACTTAAGTTATTCACAATCGAGTATTTCTAAACAAGAGTTCGCAAATTTTAAGTCAATGATTAAAACTTGTTCATATCTTTTGGTTAAATATGAAAAAGGCTTGTCAGCCAAGTGATTTTTGCATAAGATGCGAAGCATTCTAGGTGTATAGCTCAGTTGGTTAGAGCGCTACGTTGACATCGTAGAGGTCTCCAGTTCGAGTCTGGATATACCTACCAAGATTTAAAAAAAAAAGGGCTTAAGTATTTTACTTAAGCCCTTTTTTCGTAAGCAAGACATTACTTCTTTATTTAAAAGTAAAGTATTCGTTATCACTTGCTCTATCAAGAAAAATTGCGTTTCAAAAAATCTCTAAACTTGATATTAAATTATATATTTTAAGTATAAATACCCAAAATGCTTTAATCTAAATATTGGGTATTTCCGTAATTTATTAATATACCCGTACATTAACACTTACAATAACGCCCGAAATGTACGCTTTTGCCATCCTGTTTAAATATGAGACACGTATAATGTTCATATTACAGGGAAGTTGAGATCAACGTTCATTACCAGTTCTTCACTTTTCATTCAGAAGTAATGAAATTCATACAGTATTATCAAACTAAAGATGGATACTATTTTGTATGTTATTTCATCAAAATAGCGTACTAAAAGCTTATTTCATTGACTGAAATGCGACGAAGAACGATACTCTCAACGTTTTAATTTAAGCAAATCGGTTCTAAGAGACTGGACCAAAAGTTCGGTGCTCTGTAACTCAATCCAAAGCAAGGGGCTATATATGGCTGGTGGAAAGTCAACTATCATCTACACACTGACCGACGAGGCGCCATTACTGGCGACTTACTCACTACTGCCGATCATTGAGACCTTTACTAAGCCTGCTGGTGTTGAGATTGTAAAAACTGACATCTCAGTTGCAGCACGCGTGCTCGCTGAATTCTCTGAATACCTTAGCGAAGAGCAGAAAGTATCAGACAATCTTGCAGAATTAGGTCGTCTTACACAAGATCCAGACACAAACATCATCAAACTTCCAAACATCAGTGCATCTGTAGCTCAGTTGACTGCATGTATCAAAGAGCTTCAATCAAAAGGCTATGCAATTCCAGATTATCCTGAGAATCCTACGACTGAAGAAGAAAAAGCACTCAAAGCACGTTTTGGTAAATGCTTAGGTTCAGCAGTAAACCCTGTATTGCGTGAAGGGAACTCTGACCGTCGTGCGCCTGGTGCTGTTAAAAACTATGCGAAAAAACACCCACATTCTATGGGTGAGTGGAAACAGTGGTCACAAACTCACGTTTCTCACATGGATGAAGGTGACTTCTATCACGGCGAAAAGTCTATGACTTTAGATCGTCCTCGCAATGTGAAAATGGAATTGATCACGAATTCTGGTGAAACTATCGTTCTTAAAGACAAAGTTGCACTGCAAGACGGTGAAATCATCGATTCAATGTTCATGAGCAAGAAAGCGCTTTGTGACTTCTATGAAAAAGAATTAGATGATTGTAAAGAAGCGGGCATCTTGTTCTCTTTACACGTTAAAGCAACCATGATGAAAGTTTCACACCCGATCGTATTTGGTCACTGTGTGAAGATTTATTACAAAGAAGCGTTCGAAAAACACGGTAAACTGTTCGACGAACTAGGTATTAACGTAAACAACGGTATGGCTGGTCTTTACGAGAAGATCGAAACTTTACCGACTTCTTTACGTGAAGAGATCATCGAAGATCTACACGCATGTCAAGAACACCGTCCTGCTTTAGCAATGGTGGATTCAGCAAAAGGTATCACTAATTTCCATTCTCCAAACGACGTGATCGTAGATGCTTCTATGCCTGCAATGATCCGTGGTGGTGGTAAAATGTGGGGTGCTGACGGTAAGCCTTACGACTGTAAAGCAGTAATGCCTGAATCTACATTTGCGCGTATTTACCAAGAAATGATCAACTTCTGTAAGTGGAATGGTAACTTCGACCCACGCACAATGGGTACTGTACCTAACGTTGGTCTAATGGCTCAAAAAGCTGAAGAATACGGTTCACACGACAAAACATTCGAAATCGCGCAAGCTGGTGTAGCTAACATCACAGATATCGAAACTGGCGAAGTTTTAATGTCTCAAAACGTGGAAGAAGGTGATA
Organism: Acinetobacter sp. ANC_7682; assembly: GCF_056779795.1. NCBI lineage: Bacteria > Pseudomonadati > Pseudomonadota > Gammaproteobacteria > Moraxellales > Moraxellaceae > Acinetobacter > Acinetobacter sp. ANC_7682. Next base: position 71,881 of record NZ_JBWYIQ010000010.1, read on the forward strand.
TCTGGCGTATGTGTCAGGTGAAAGATGCACCGATCCGCGACTGGGTAAAACTAGCTGTAACACGTGCACGTAACTCTGGTATGCCAGCAATCTTCTGGTTAGACCCATACCGTCCACACGAAAACGAATTGATCAAGAAAGTTCAAAAATACTTAAAAGATCACGATACAGATGGTCTAGACATCCAAATCATGTCTCAAGTACGTGCAATGCGTTATACGCTTGAACGTGTTGCTCGTGGTCTAGATACAATCTCTGTAACGGGTAACATTCTACGTGACTACCTCACTGACTTGTTCCCAATTATGGAGCTTGGTACTTCTGCGAAAATGCTGTCTATCGTGCCTTTAATGGCGGGTGGTGGTATGTACGAAACTGGTGCAGGTGGTTCAGCACCTAAACACGTACAACAACTTGTTGAAGAAAACCACTTACGTTGGGATTCTTTAGGTGAGTTCCTTGCACTCGCTGTTTCACTTGAAGAGCTTGGTATTAAAGAAAACAACCCTAAAGCTAAACTTCTTGCGAAAACATTGGATGCTGCAACTGGTAAATTACTTGACAACGACAAATCTCCATCACGTCGTACAGGTGAGTTAGACAACCGTGGTAGCCATTTCTATTTAGCGAAGTTCTGGGCTGAAGAATTAGCAGCTCAAGACGAAGATGCTGAATTAAAAGCGACATTCTCTACTTTAGCGAAGACTTTAGCTGAAAATGAAGAGAAGATCGTTGCCGAACTTGCAGAAGTTCAAGGTAAATCTGTTGATATCGGTGGTTACTACGCAATCGATCAAGAGAAAGTAAATGCAGTTATGCGTCCAAGTGCAACTTTAAATGCTGCTATTGCAAGCATCTAATAACACTTAAGTTGAACTGAATTTCAGTTTGGCGGATTAAAAAAGCTGGTACTTCGGTACCAGCTTTTTTTTGTTAAAATTTTTGTAAATAAAACACTGATTACGCCAAATTAGAGAGAGCTTAAGGGGAGGATCTAAAAAACTTTCATTCAATTTGCATGCATTTCTGATTACAATGCGTTTTAATTTATTTTTAACTTATCTAGCTGTTTGGATAAGTTCTGTAGGTGCCCGCATGGAAATCAAAGTCAATTATCTCGACAATCTTCGACAGGAAGCAAAGTTCGACGATTTCACGGTTATTGCCGATCAACCTATTCGTTATAAAGGTGATGGATCTGCACCAGGCCCATTTGACTATTTTCTTGCGTCTTCAGCATTATGTGCAGCTTATTTTGTAAAGGTGTATTGTGCTGCACGAGATATTCCTACAGAAAATATTCGATTATCCCAAAATAATATTGTTGATCCAGAAAACCGTTATAAACAAATTTTTAAAATTCAAGTCGAATTACCCTCAGATATCTCTGAGAAGGATCGACAAGGTATTTTACGTTCAATCGACCGTTGCACTGTAAAAAAAGTCATTCAAACAGGTCCTGAATTTGTTATTGAGGAAGTTGAAAGCATTGATGCGGATGCTCAAGCTTTACTTATGCCAAATATTGCCAAGAAAAATGTGACTGTTATTCCGGGCAAAGATTTACCGCTTGAAGAAACGATTGCCAACATGTCTGCAATTTTGGCGGGCTTAGGGATGAAGATTGAAATTGCGTCTTGGCGGAATATAGTGCCAAACGTATGGTCTTTACATATTCGCGATGCACAAGCGCCAATGTGCTTTACCAATGGTAAAGGTTCAACGAAAGAGAGTGCTTTAGCGTCTGCATTAGGCGAGTTTATTGAACGTTTGAATTGTAATTTCTTCTATAACGACCAATTTTGGGGTGAAGAAATCGCAAATGCTGAATTTGTGCATTACCCAGATGAAAAGTGGTTCCAACCAGGTCCAAATGGTGAATTGCCATCAGAAATTTTAGATGAATATACACTTGAAATTTACGATCCTGAAGATGAGTTATTAGGCACACATCTGTACGACACAAATTCTGGCAATACTGAGAGAGGTATTTGTTCGTTACCATTTGTGCGCCAGTCAGACGGTGAGATTGTATATTTCCCTTCAAATTTGATTGAAAATTTGTATCTGTCAAATGGTATGAGCGCAGGAAATACCTTGGCTGAAGCACAAGTACAATGTTTATCTGAAATATTTGAGCGTGCGGTGAAGCGCGAAATTTTAGAGGGTGAAATTACCCTGCCAGATGTACCTGAACATGTTCTAGCAAAGTACCCAAAAATAGTTGAGGGTATTAAGGGGCTTGAGGAGCAAGGTTTTCCAGTGCTGGTCAAAGATGCTTCATTAGGTGGGAAATTCCCAGTCATGTGCGTGACATTAATGAATCCAAGAACGGGTGGCGTTTTTGCATCATTCGGGGCTCATCCAAACTTTGAAGTTGCATTAGAACGCAGCCTTACCGAACTTTTACAAGGTCGTAGTTTTGAAGGTTTAAATGACTTACCACGTCCTACTTTCAATAGCCATGCATTGACAGAACCAAATAACTTTGTGGAACACTTTATTGATTCATCGGGTGTTGTGTCTTGGAGATTCTTCAGTTCGAAATCTGATTATGATTTCGTAGAGTGGGATTTCACCAGTCAAGGTGAAAATACAAACGCTGAAGAAGCTGAAAAGATGTTCAATATCCTAAAAGAGATGGGTAAAGAAGTTTACATGGCTGTATACCAACATTTAGGTGCAACTGCATGCCGAATTCTGGTGCCAGGATATTCTGAGGTGTATTTGGTTGAAGATCTGGTTTGGGACAATACCAATAAAGCTTTAGCCTTTAGAGAAGATATTCTTAACTTACATCGTTTAGATAATGAACAGCTCGAAGCTTTGCTAGAGAAACTTGAAGAAGTTGAAGTGGATGACTATACCGATATTATTACCTTGATTGGTGTTGAATTTGACGATAATACGGTGTGGGGTCAGTTAACTATTCTTGAATTAAAACTATTAATTAACTTAGCTTTGGAAAATTTCGAAGAAGCGAAAGACCAAGTAGAACAGTTCTTACAATACAACACCAATACTGTAGAACGAGGCTTATTCTATCAATGCATGGATGCTGTATTGGAAGTGTTGTTAGATGAAGAAATGGAAATTGAAGACTACGAGTCGAATTTTAGACGTATGTTTGGTGATGAGAGAGTCGATGCTGCAATAGGCTCAATCGAAGGTGATGTGCGTTTTTATGGATTGACGCCAACCAATATGCAACTTGAAGGTCTCGATCGTCATTTAAAACTTATTGAGAGCTATAAGAAGCTTCATGCTGCCAGAGCACGTTTTGTTTCTCAACAAAATTGATCGAATGAAAGGCCACTATGAAGAGTGGTCTTTTTCTTTTAAAGATCAGCAAATCGATGCATCTAGTTAGGGTGCTCAATTTTTTATCATAAAATGAAGTTGTTATGAAAAGTACTGATAGTATTTATTAAAAATAGTAATTTATTGATATTTAAGGGAAATAATTCTATTTAACTGGTATTATTAGCTAAATGCATTATCATAGTGCATGACGAGTTAACTTAAGGCGAGCATTATGAATTTCTTGAAAAAAAAGAATAAAGCAAGTTTCGTTTTCTTTATTATTACTGCGTATTCCTGTTTGGGCTTTGGATTAGGTTACCTAATTTGGGAATACCTCCAAATGAAATAATGTTCATATTGATCGGTAAGAGTGCAAATTTAGAAAGTATTCACTGTTAGCAAGCTTAATTTACTCTACCATTTAAAATTAAATGATCTAAAAATCATCAGTGATTTTTTAGGGGGTATATTTAAATTTATATTTTTTAACGTGATTTAAATAAAGATTAAATTTTAGCGTTTTATAACCTATGACTGTGTATTCAGCCCTTCAAATTCAGTCTATGTTATAATTAAAAATATATCCCGATAGATCGAATTGTCTAGCGACTGTTCAATTGATAGATCATCATATCAAAGCTGCTTTATTGCAGCTTTTTTAATTGTGCTTCAATTTATCGGAAATGTCATTTTGGTACGTTTATTGAATGCGTCATCTGAGCTACATTTGCCAATGAATCATTGAATAAATGATCTAAATAATTTTTACGACTCGCTCGATCTTAAGCAGGGGCTCGACAATGACAAATCCAAATTCTTCAGCGGGTTTGCTTGAACGCTTATTTAAACTAAGCGAAAACAAAACAACTTTTCGAACTGAAATGATTGCAGGGATGACGACATTCCTGACAATGTGCTACATCATCATTGTCAATCCAATGATTCTGTCTGAAACAGGAATGGATCATGGTGCGGTATTTGTTGCGACATGTTTGGCAGCAGCAATTGGTTGTTTTGTCATGGGTATTATTGCCAATTACCCAATCGCATTGGCTCCGGGTATGGGCTTAAATGCATATTTCACCTATTCGGTATGTTTAGGAATGGGTGTGCCTTGGCAAACCGCTTTAGCTGCGGTATTTGTGTCTGGTCTGGTCTTCATCGCGATCAGTATGTTTAAAATTCGTGAAGCTATCGTGAATGCCATTCCAATGTCTTTAAAATTGGCTATTGGTGGTGGTATTGGTTTATTCCTAGCATTAATCGCTTTGAAAAATGCTGGCATCATTGTGGATAATCCTGCGACTCTAGTGGGTTTAGGTGATTTAAAACAACCAACCGTTCTCTTAGCCTTATTCGGTTTTTTGATGGTTGTTGTTATGCATCACTTTAAAATACGTGGTGCGATTATCATTAGTATTTTAGTGCTGACTGCAATCTCAACATTCCTAGGATTGAGTGAATTTAAAGGTGTGATTGGTCAAATTCCTTCAATTGCACCAACATTCATGCAAATGGATTTTGAAGGCTTATTTACCGCAAGTTTAATCGGTGTAATTTTTGTGTTCTTCTTAGTTGATCTATTTGATTCAACAGGAACGCTGGTTGGTGTTTCACATCGTGCTGGTTTACTCAAAGATGGTAAATTACCACGTTTGAAGAAAGCTCTGTTTGCCGACTCTTCAGCGATTGTTGCTGGTGCTGCATTAGGTACATCATCAACGACACCATATATTGAGTCTTCTGCGGGTGTAGCAGCAGGAGGGCGTACAGGTCTTACAGCGGTAATAGTTGGCTTACTTTTTATTGCTTGTTTGTTCTTAGCACCGTTGGCTCAATCTGTTCCTGGATTTGCAACTGCACCAGCCTTACTCTTTGTAGGGGTATTGATGATTCAGGGTATTACACATATTGATTGGGATGATATTACTGAAGCGGTTCCTGCTTTCTTAACGATCGTGTTTATGCCGTTCACTTACTCAATCGCTGATGGTATTGCCATGGGCTTTATCAGTTATGCGTTGGTGAAGTTACTTACAGGTAAAGCATCTACAGTACCATATATGGTATGGATTATCGCAGTATTATGGGCGCTAAAATTTGCAATGTTTGGCGGCTAATTTTTAACAGTTTTTAAAAGGGTGTAAACTCAGTTTGCACCCTTTTTATTTTTGGTTTCATGAGGAGTAGCAATGAACCGTGTTGAGTTAATTAAAGCTTTACCTAAAGCTGAGCTTCATGTCCATATTGAAGGGACATTTGAACCTGAGTTGATGTTTGCCATTGCTCAGCGCAATGAAATTGCAATCCCATATCAATCAGTTGAAGAAGTCAAACAGGCTTATAATTTTCACAATCTGCAATCATTTCTAGATATTTACTATGCAGGTGCGAATGTATTGATCAATGAGCAAGATTTTTATGATCTTGCATGGGCATATTTTGAAAAATGTGCAGAAGATCGAGTGGTTCATACTGAAATGTTTTTTGATCCGCAAACCCATACGGATCGTGGTGTGTCATTTGAAACGGTAATTAAAGGCTTAAAACGAGCTTGCCACGATGCTGAGGTAAAATTAGGCATCACAACGCATTTGATTATGTGTTTCTTACGTCATTTGAGTGAAGAGGCAGCATTTGAAACACTTGAACAGGCTTTACCTTACAAAGACCAAATTATTGGGGTAGGGTTAGATTCAAGTGAAGTTGGGCATCCACCTTCTAAATTTGAAAGGGTATTTGCAAAATCACGTGATGAAGGATTTTTGGTTGTTGCTCATGCAGGTGAAGAAGGTCCAGCAGAATATGTCTGGGAAGCTTTGGATTTACTTAAAGTGAATCGTATTGATCATGGTGTACGTTCTGAAGAAGATCCAAAGTTGATGCAGCGCTTAATTGCAGAAAAAATGCCGCTTACGGTATGTCCATTGTCTAATCTTAAATTATGCGTTGTAGATGATATGAAACAGCATAATATTCGTCGACTTTTGCAGCAAGGTGTACACGTTACAGTTAATTCTGATGATCCATCATATTTTGGTGGCTACATGAATGATAACTTTATTGCGATTGCTGAGGCCTTAGATTTAACAAATCATGAATTAAAGCAACTCGCTATAAATTCATTTGAAGCATCGTTTATTTCCGATGTGCAAAAACAAAAGTGGAAAGATAAAATTCTCGCAATTTAAAACAGTTAAACTTGTTTATGTAAAATACTGGAAGGTGGGGGCAAAATCCCACCTTTGGTTTAAGATGCTTTAAACAATAGAGCCGAATGTGATGTTGAAATTGAAGTCTTTGTTTTGCCTGAGTCTGCTAGTGTTGCCCGTAGTTATCGCGAATGCAAATACGACATTGACACAGCGTATATTAAAGCCTGTCATCCAGTATCAATGTGAGCGTGAAGTCGACCATTCAAAAATATGGAAAATAACGACATATTTAATGAATGAAGAAAACAAAAAGAAATTAAAATTAGAAACCTGTGATTGTGTATCAAATCATGCTTTAAAAGATATTCCGGCTCAGGAACTTGCCAAAGCAACAGTTAACGAAGATATCAAGCAAGAAGTCATTCGAAAAGCCATGTTGAATAGCCTAAAAGCATGTGTGATTAGCTCTAAATCTCACTCAGAAATTTAGAGCCGTACTAAATCAATCTTTAGGTTGTTTGGTCATGCTGTCTAAGACATGATCTTTATCTATAAAGTGATGCTTTAATGCCGCAGCAATATGTCCGAGTAAGAGTAAACCTGCAGCCCAAGAAATCCAAATATGTAGTGGTTTTACAATTTCAGTTACTTGAGGATTCTCACCTATTAAAGCAGGTAGATCAAATAAGAATAATACTGGTGCAGGGTAGCCGAGACTCCAACTCCATAAGCAACCCGTAATTGGTAAAGCCAGAAGCATAAAATAAAGTCCAAGATGCCCTAAATGTGCAAGTCTTTTCATGAGGGGTGACATTGTCTCTGGTAACTCGGGTGCAGGATGGGTGTAGCGCCAAAAGATACGAACCACGACCAGAAAAAGAATGGTGGTTGCAATATTTTTGTGAAGCGTGATGACGTCACCTTTGAAGCTACCATCTACTTCATAACTTAAAAAATTGCCGCTATAAAAGCCGATCGCCCACGCCGTGATAAAAATAATCGCCATGACCCAATGCAAGACTTGAGCTGTACGTGTGTAATATTTGGATTTATTATTCATGATATAAACTTATGATTGAATTTCGCACATAATAATTTAAGCATAAATTATTTATAAGTATTGAAATGGGACACAGTGTTGAAAATATGCAACGGAATGCGACTTATAACTGAACATATAGTCGGGAAATACAAAAAATCTATTTCTTCATAATGTTACATTAGGCAAAATAGCTCAATTCGTAAGATCATAAGGACAATACTGTGAAAAAATTAATCGCTTTACTCGCACCAATTACATTAGTGCTCGGAGCTTGTGCTACAGGTACAACAGGGACATCATCACCTGCCGCAAATACCACTCAACAGTTAGGTTCGGCTGCACTTAAAATTGCGATCAATGCAAAATGCACAACTGAATTGAACAATATTTCTGCTTGGAAAACTGCAACGAAATTAATGACTGCAGAGCAGAAAGAAAATATCCAAGGTGAAATTTGTGGATGTGTAAGTGAAAAAGCTCCTCAAAGCGTAACTACGGTTGATTTGGCTACAGCAGCGATTGATCCAACAGCACGTGCAACAATCGTCAGCAATATCGTGACTAAAACTATTAATGAATGTGTAGCTGAAGCTGTACGTTAATTTTAAAGATATATGAATAGGCTGATTTTGATCGGCCTATTTTTTTAAGGATAAATTAGGAAAATGATGTTGATTGCTGGTGCTGATGAAGCAGGGCGCGGTCCACTGGTGGGATCGGTCGTTGCGGCTGCTGTAATTTTGGATCCTAACAATCCGATTCTTGGGTTAAATGATTCTAAAAAACTCAGTGAAAAGAAACGTGAAAAATTATTTATAGAGATCAAAGAAAAAGCACTAGCTTGGGCTATCGCTGAAGCGAGTCATCAAGAAATTGATGAACTCAATATATTGAATGCTTCGTTGTTGGCAATGCGTCGTGCCGTTGAACAATTGACTGTGCAACCACAACATGTATTGGTTGATGGTAATAAAATTCCCCAAGGATTGAGTATGAGTTGTGATGCTGTAGTTGGAGGAGATGCATTACATCCAGAAATTTCTGCTGCTAGTATCCTGGCTAAGGTGACACGTGATCATCAAATGTTAGAACTTGATGCTAAATATCCTCAGTTTGGTTTTGCAAAACATAAAGGCTACCCGACCAAAGCTCATTTTGAAGCTATTGCACAGTTTGGCGTGGTTGAAGAGCACAGGCGTAGTTTTGGTCCAGTACGCAAATCATTGGGACTTTAAACAGCTTAAACACCAAAAATTTAAAGCGGCTAAATTTAGCCGCTTTAGTCACAAAATCATTTCTAATCAACGATTGAAATCATTTTGAGTGTAATTCTCTTCTTCGTAAGAAGGTTGGTAATCTTGGTCAAGATGTTGCAAGTGCTCATGCATCGCACGTTCATGCTGAATTCGTTGATAGATTTCTTCACGATGTACAGATACTTCTTTAGGCGCATTCACACCAATTCGCACTTGGTTACCTTTTACACCAAGTACAGTGACACTGACTTGATCCCCAATCATTAATGTTTCACCAACACGACGGGTGAGAATCAGCATGTTTATCTCCTTGCTTAAACGCTAAACCTGCGATAGTTTTTTCAAAAAGTGAAAATAACAACCTCGGCACCACGAAATATTTTAATAGATAAATGTGACGAATTTAACCATTCGCACAGGACTATTGAAATTATCCCATAAACCTCTAGACCTAATATAACAGAGCCACTATAGGAAAAACTATAGTGGCTCTGAATATTTCTTCATCAAGTATGCATTGTTTCTGCTAACTCATGGCAGAAAATTAAGCACGTGCGCTAGACTCACCATGTTCGCGGTCAAGACCAAACGCAGTGTGAAGTGAGCGAACAGCAAGCTCTAAATAATTTTCTTCAATAATAACAGAGATTTTGATTTCAGAAGTTGAAATCATCAGGATATTGATGCCTTCATCAGCAAGTGCTGTAAACATTTTACTTGCAACACCAGCATGAGAGCGCATACCAACACCTACGATAGATACTTTTACAATATCATCACGTGTTGCAACTTCACGAGCACCGATTGCTTGAGCAGTTTCTTCAAGAATTTTTTTAGCTTTAGCAAGTTCGCCACGATTGACTGTGAATGTGAAGTCAGTTGTACCATCTTCTTCAACGTTTTGGATGATCATATCCACTTCGATATTAGCATCACCAATCGGTTTTAAAATTTTAGATGCAATACCAGGAAGATCAGGCACACCTAAGATAGTTAATTTAGCTTCGTCACGGTTAAATGCGATACCAGAGATAATTGGCTGTTCCATGTTGTCTTCCAATTCAGTAGTGATAAGTGTTCCGACGTTGTTTTTAAATTCTTCGTCAAATGCGCCATCATTTTCATTGTCGAAGCTAGAGAGTACGCGTAAAGGGACTTGATATTTACCCGCGAACTCAACAGAACGTATCTGTAAAACTTTAGAACCAAGAGAAGCCATTTCGAGCATTTCTTCAAAAGAAATACGATCAACTTTTTTCGCTTTTGGTGCAACACGTGGATCTGTTGTATATACACCATCCACATCTGTATAAATTTGGCATTCATCCGCTTTGAGTGCAGCTGCTAATGCAACACCAGAAGTATCAGAACCACCACGACCCAAAGTTGTTGTGTTTCCATTAGCATCAAAACCTTGGAAACCTGCAACAACGATGACACGACCAGCATCTAATTGTTCAGTCATGACATCTGTATCAATTGATTCAATACGTGCTTTTGTGAATGAGCTGTCAGTTTTAATACCAACTTGGCGTCCAGTCAAAGATTTCGCTTCCACACCGATAGAGTTCAGTGCCATTGCTAACATTGAAATCGTTACCTGTTCACCCGTTGAAACCATTTGGTCTAATTCTCGTGGGTCAGGGGTGTCGGTAATGGCTTTCGCTAAAGCGAGTAGGCGATTAGTTTCACCACTCATTGCTGATACAACAACCACAACCTTGTGGCCGTGATCATGCCAACGCTTTACACGACGAGCAACATTTAAAATGCGCTCAGGAGTACCCATTGAAGTACCGCCATATTTTTGAACGATTAATGCCATAGTTGTTCCATATAAACCATGACCTTGAAGAGTTGTTCAAGGTCAGTTACACAAAAGGTGAAGTTTTATTTTGCAGCTAGCCAAGCAGTTAATTTTGCCATGACAGAAGCAAACTTCTCGTTAAGTGGCGCGCCACCTTGTGCCAAATCAGGCTTACCACCACCTTTACCACCTAGCTCAGTTGCTAAGTGTTTGATGATGTCACCTGCTTTTATAGAAGCTGTGAAGTCTTTAGCTACAGATGCGATCAAGCTCACCTTGTCACCCTCTACACCTGCAAGGACAATCACAGCATTTTCTAATTTTGATTTCACGCCGTCGTGTAGATTGCGAAGTGATTTCGCATCCATACCTTGAACAGTCGTGATTAACGTTTTGCGACCTGAAATTTCCTTAACTTGGCTAAGTAGTTCAGCCGCCTGTAAATGTGCAAGTTTTTGATTCAATTGATCAATTTGCTTTTGTAAGCTTGATGCTGTGTCCGCTAAGGCTTCAACTTTCTCAATCGTTTGATCTTTTTGTGCTTTCAATAAGCCATTAATCGTGTTGATGTCTCGATCAGCTTTTTGAGCCACCTCAATTGCTTTCGTACCTGTAACTGCCTCAATACGACGTACACCTGCAGCAACACCGCCTTCAGAAGTGATTTTGAACAGACCAATGTCACCTGTACGTTTTACGTGAATACCACCACAAAGTTCGATCGAGAAGTTTTTCTCTTCAATGATAGAACCCATAGAGAGTACGCGAACTTCTTCACCGTATTTTTCACCGAACAACATCATCGCACCTTTTGCTTTTGCAGATTCGATGTCAAGGAGTTCAGTTGTTACAGGCGTATTGGCAATCACTTCAGCATTTACCAGACGTTCAATTTCTTGAATCTGTTCAAATGTCACGGGTTGATCATTGGCAAAGTCGAAACGTAACACGTCAGAAGCAACCAATGAACCTTTTTGTTGAACATGTGAACCCAAGATTTGACGAAGTGCAGCATGTAGAAGGTGAGTCGCAGAGTGATTACGTGCTGTTGCTGCACGGATGTCTGCTTTAACTGTTGCTTCTACATTTTGAGTAACTTTAAAGTTACCCATGGTCACGATACCTTGGTGAACGAACGCACCACCAGATTTTTTTGTGTCTTGAACTTCGAAAATACCTGTATCGTTTTTAAAGATACCTGTATCACCGATTTGACCACCGCTTTCTGCATAGAAAGGTGTTTGGTTTAGAACGATTAAAGCTTCATCACCTTCAACGACTTCATCAACTTGTTCGCCATCTTTATAGATTGCGATGATTTGACCCTCACCAGCAGTTGCATCGTAGCCGTCAAACTGAGTTTCGCCTTCAACTTTTACAACGCTGTTGTAGTCGATTGCGAATTTACCCGCATCACGTGCACGTTGACGTTGAGCAGCCATTTCTTTTTCGAAACCAGCTTCATCAATCGTTAAATCACGCTCACGTGCGATATCCGCTGTAAGGTCGGTTGGGAAGCCGTACGTGTCGTAAAGTTTGAATACCACTTCGCCCGGAATGACAGAACCTTTTAAGTTCGCAAGTTCGCCTTCAAGCAATTTCAAACCTTGTTCTAAGGTTTTAGCAAATTGCTCTTCTTCTTTTAAAAGTTGAGCTTCAATACGCGCTTGTTGTGCTTCAAGTTCAGGATAGGCGGCGCCCATCACCTCAATTAAAGGCTTCAACATTTTGTGGAAGAATGAACCTGTCGCACCCAATTTGTTACCGTGACGTACTGCACGACGGATGATACGACGTAGTACATAACCACGGCCTTCGTTTGAAGGGTTTACACCATCAGCAATCAAGAATGAACATGAACGTGCATGATCTGCAACTACTTTTAAAGACGCAGGGTATTCAACTGGTTTGCCTTCAGCTTGTGCTTTCGCTTCAAGTTCAGCAGTATCTAAACCAATAATTTCAGCTGCAGCTTTAAGCAAATGTTGGAATAGGTCGATTTCGTAGTTTGAGTTGACGTGTTGTAAAACAGCAGAAATACGCTCTAAGCCCATACCTGTATCAACAGAAGGTGCTGGAAGAGGGTGAAGTACGCCATCAGCAGTACGGTTAAACTGCATGAATACGTTGTTCCAAATTTCGATGAAACGGTCGCCATCTTCTTCTGGTGTACCTGGTAAACCACCCCAAATGTGATCGCCATGGTCAAAGAAGATTTCAGAGCATGGACCACAAGGACCTGTGTCACCCATTGCCCAGAAGTTATCTGAAGCGTATTGACCGCCTTTGTTGTCGCCGATACGGATAATGCGAGACTCATCTAGACCGATTTCTTTGTTCCAGATGTCGAATGCTTCATCATCAGTGTGATAAACCGTTGCATATAATTTGTCTTTAGGTAGACCTAACCATTTTTCATTGGTTAAGAAATCCCAAGCGAATTTAATCGCGTCACGTTTAAAGTAATCTCCGAAAGAGAAGTTACCTAACATTTCAAAAAACGTATGGTGACGAGCTGTGTAGCCCACGTTATCTAAGTCGTTATGTTTACCGCCAGCACGAACACATTTTTGTGATGACACTGCACGTACATAATCTCGTTTTTCTAGGCCTAAGAAGCAATCTTTGAACTGGTTCATACCAGCATTTGTAAAGAGCAAAGTTGGGTCGTTGGCAGGAACTAGAGAACTCGACGCGACACGTGTGTGGCCTTGCGATTCAAAGTAACGCAAAAATGCTTCACGAATTTCAGCTGATGTCATAAAACGAGTACTCACAACCAAGTCACTCCATTAATTCTGAATTGGCAAATAATATGTCTGGGAAATAAAGTGCGAATTCACAAAAAAATTCACCCCAGCATACCGGGCTAAAAGTTTAAAAACGCCAAATTATAACGGAATTTGCCACCTGTACCAATGATTTTAAAGTGTTTTAATGACAATTCTCTTTAATTCTGATTTTAGGTGAAATTTTAATCATTATTGGTGTTGAGATCATTTTCAAATGCTTAAGCAGTGTATCTCGCACGAAGATCAATCAAAAATATTGAGTAGTCATAAGACCATTATTTATTACTGAATATTTTAGAAATACTTTAACATAGAGCTTTCAAGAACTTGTATTAAAGAGTTGAAGGTTACATATGCAGCGTATCGCAATTAATGGATTTGGACGAATCGGGCGAAATGTTTTAAGAGCTTGGTTTGAAAATCCAAAACAATTCAATTTTGAAATCGTTGCGATTAATGATGTGGCTGATGTAGAAACTTTAATTCATTTATTTAAATATGACACCACACATGGAAGATTTCATGGGGAAGTGGAGTTGAGTTATGTTGCAGAGCAAGTATTTCTCAATATTCATGCCTATCAAAAAAAATTAACTATTGAAGTCCACTGTCAAACAGAACCTGATCAACTACCATGGAAGCGTTTAAACGTTGATGTTGTTTTAGAGTGTACTGGTTTATTTAGATCTCGAGCAGAAGCGACACGTCATCTCAATGCTGGTGCTCAACGTGTGATAATTGGGGCTGCACCTTTCGATACGGTTGATGCTGCAATTGTGTACGGGGTAAATCATACAGAGGTTAAAACTACGGATCAGATTATTTCGAGTGTTTCATGTACGACACAAGCATTGGTTCCTCTGGTCAAAATTATTGACGATGCCTTTGGTATAGAAAGTGCGTTAATGACAGAAATTCATGCTGTTACAGCGGATCAATCCGTTTTAGATCATGTTCACCGCGATTTACGTCGTGCGAGGGCATCTGGGCAAAACATTATTCCAACGACTTCATCTGCTCTAGGTGCAATCAAACGTGTCATGCCAAAAATGGAAGGGCGAATAGACGGTTACTCAATTCGTGTTCCTACCATTAATGTGGCAGCTATTGATTTGACATTTATAGCGCAACAGCCAATTACAGACCATCAGTTAAATGAAGCGTTAATTTCAGCAGCACGAGAGCAATTTTCGGAAATTATGTCGGTAACAGATGAGCCTTTAGTATCATCTGACTTTAATCATTCTCCGTTTTCACTCATTGTTGATTTAACTCAAACCATGGTGGTCGGGAAGCAAGCTAAAGTCTATGCTTGGTATGATAATGAATGGGGATATACCAATCGTTTACTGGATTTATGTCATTCATTTCCAGATCAGTCATGAAACTGAAATGCTGTGCCTTTTATAAAGGCTTAAGTCTATAACATAGATCAACTGCTAGTGCGTTCAGAATTACCAATAGAAGCTTATAAATAATCTAAAATTCCGATTTAATTATTTAAAAGTCTGATGCACATGGGGGTTGATCGTGATAGACTAGGAGAAATCGGGTGTGTTCCCGATTTTTTTATGCGGATTTGTTCCGCGCTGACAGAATTTAGGTTTACAACATGCCCATTTCAGAGACATGGTTATTACCTGATGGTGTAGCTGATGTATTACCAGAGCAAGCGCAAGTTATTGAAACCTTGCGTCGTACCGCGTTAGATTTCCTCGCAGCTCGAGGTTATCAATTGGTGTACACGCCATTTATTGAATACATCGAATCTCTATCTTCTCTTTCAGAATCGAATCAAGATTTAGACTTAGCCACATTTAAAGTAATCGATCAACTTTCAGGTCGTTTACTTGGTGTGCGTGCAGATATGACGCCTCAGGTGGCGCGTATTGATGCACACGTGTATCCAGTTGAAGGTGTTGCACGCTATTGCTACGCTGGAACGGTACTTCATACCAAACCACAAGGTTTCAATACCACACGTGCGCCTTTACAGCTCGGTGCTGAGTTGTTTGGTTCAGACAGTATCGATGCTGACGTCGAAATGATCGATGTTATGTTGGAATTATTAAAAAATACAGGTGTAACTGAGGCGATCCATTTAGATATTGGACACGTTGGTCTATTCCGTAGCTTAGTTAAACATGCAGGATTGAACAAAGCTACAGAGTCGCATCTATCTGATTTATATCAGCGTAAAGCATTGCCAGAACTTGCTGAATATACGCAACAACTTAAATTCGGCTCTGATTTTTATGCGCTTGGTCGTTATGCAAGTGATTTAGTCGCTTTAAAATCACATTTAAGCCAAGAAATCTTAGAAGATTCGGCATTCCAAGAAGCATTTAATGCAGTTCAAAGCACACAAGATGCGATTCAGCAACGTTGGCCAAATCTGCATATTGGTATCGATGTAGTAGAGCTTCGTTCATATCACTATCACACTGGCTTAATGTATGCAGTGTATGCACCAAATCGTGCTGCGCCATTAGCTCAAGGTGGACGTTATGATGGTATTGGTGAGCATTTTGGTCGTGCACGTCCAGCAACTGGCTTTTCATGTGACTTATACGCTTTAAGCGCTGGTCAATTTAAAGCATTGGAAGTGATCGTTGCACCTAAGGGCAATAATGCTGACCTAGTCAAAGCAGTTCAAGGATTACGTGATCAAGGCAAAAGCGTTGTGCAGTTGCTTGGTCAAGATGAGTTGAATTCAGTACCTAACGCGACTCACCAGTTGGTGAATCAAGCGGGTGAGTGGAAACTCGAACAGATTTAATCACCTGATTTGAATACTAAATTTCAAATCATGTTCTTCAATTTTAACAGCATGATGCAATGAGGCTATTATGGGCAAGAATGTTGTGGTACTTGGTACCCAATGGGGCGACGAAGGTAAAGGTAAAATCGTTGACCTGCTCACAGATCAAGCGGCTGCAGTTGTTCGCTATCAAGGTGGACACAATGCAGGTCATACTCTCGTCGTAGGTGGTAAGAAAACTGTTTTACACCTCATTCCATCTGGTATTTTACGTGAAAACGTACTTTGCTTAATTGGTAACGGTGTAGTGCTTTCTCCTGAAGCGTTAATCAAAGAGATGACGATTCTTGAAGAGCAAGGTGTGCCAGTTAAAGAACGTTTACGTATTTCTCCAAACTGTCCATTAATTTTGCCAAACCATATTGCATTAGACCAAGCACGTGAGAAAAAACGTGGGAATGCCAAGATTGGTACAACAGGTCGTGGTATTGGTCCAGCGTATGAGGATAAAGTTGCACGTCGTGCGGTTCGTGTCGCTGATTTAGTGCGTGGTGGTGATCATCTTAAAGCATTGCTTGAAGAGTTACTTGAATACCATAACTTCCAATTAACACAATTCTACGGTGTAGAAGCGGTTAAGCTTGAAGACGTGCTTGCGTTATGTGATCAATGGCGTGAAGTTGTTGCTCCACTGGTTGTTGATGTTACTGGCGAATTGCATAAATATCGTAAGAACGGTGACAACATCATGTTTGAAGGTGCTCAAGGCTCACTTCTTGATGTTGACCATGGTACTTATCCATACGTAACATCTTCAAATACGACTGCTGGTGGTGTGAGTTCTGGTTCTGGTCTTGGTCCATTACACCTTGACTATGTATTGGGTATTACCAAAGCTTATACAACTCGCGTAGGTGCAGGTCCATTCCCAACTGAGTTGGTTTATGATGCTGCAAACGATGTTGGTGATGCAATTGGTAAGCACCTTGGTACTGTAGGTTCAGAATTTGGCGCATCTACTGGTCGCCAACGTCGCTGTGGTTGGTTCGATGCTGAAATCCTTCGTCGTTCAGTAGAAGTAAACTCACTTTCGGGTATTTGCTTGACTAAACTTGACGTTCTTGATGGTTTAGAAGAAATCAAAATCTGTGTAGGTTATGAAGCTGCAGATTCGGGCTGCGTAGGTTCTTCTGATGCACTTGCATTTGAAACTTTAAAACCAATTTACGAAACAATGCCTGGTTGGACTGAGTCTACTTTTGGTGCTAAATCTTTAGACCAATTGCCAGAAGCAGCAATCAACTATATTAAGCGACTTGAACAGTTAATCGAATGTCCAATCGACATCGTATCAACTGGTCCAGACCGTGATGAAACGATTATTCTTCGTCACCCGTTTGAAGCTTAATTAAAATTTTTAAAAAAGCCCTGTGATATCACAGGGCTTTTTTTGATCTAAACAACGACCAAAGTTGTATAAAAATTGGCTGTGCTGAATCTTAGAGATTGTTAAAATCGAATGTATAAAATAATAGAGTGTGCAGGATGCATAAAAATATTTCTGGAACAATGTTTTATTCGTTGTTATTTGCAATGGGGGGGGCACCCACGATTGCGATGATGATAATTCGATCTCAAACAGTAGCCGAAGATGTGGTCTACCAAGTCTTTATTGGGCTGTCGATTATGATCGCTTGCATATTGGTCCCTATTATTTTAATTCAGAACACCTATTTATTTTTTAAACGTAAAGATGAGAAGCTTGAAACTCGTTTAAAACCGTGGAGTCAAACCTATCTCGTGCTTAATATTTTTTGTTTGGTCTTTTGGATCAGCTATCAATTTGTTTACTAAATTACCTCTGTACACGACAAATTTCACAGAACCCTTATCCTATCAGGATTCTGCTTTCTTAAAATTGCCAAAATTTCCTTAAACTCTTCTTTTTTC